>LLYT01000062.1 GCA_002049545.1 Deltaproteobacteria bacterium tcs-42
TTCGACTGTCGCCGTCCGTGGCGACAGACGCCCTTTCCATGGGTACCACAAGCCCCTATCAGTCGTGGTGGTGAATAGTTACGGTTTTAAAATCTTAAAAGCCCCTTTTATTCTGATTTTTCTCTCCAGCTCTCCAACTTGCGTAACTCTCCGTTGAATCCTTTGATTGTCTCCATCTCTGATGATTATCAGCCCTTCAAAGTAATCCCCGTTTTTCGTACTCCTAAACGGCGAACAGTCTCTACATCAACTTCTAACAAATGAGCTGCGACCTGTAACGGACTTCCCTTAACCAACTGAATCTGCAACTCAGCCCCAATCCGGGAGAGTTCAAGGAGATCGGGGCGCAGATCAATCTGCTTCTCAACCCCTTTTTTAATCCGTGAAACCAGAATTTGATCCGCATGCAGAAAGTGAGTGATTCGGTCATTCAGATCTTCAGGCACAAACTCTGGCAACGGGACACGATAGCAACTCGAAGCAACCGCAGCCGAAGGAGATGACGTCTTCCATGGAACAACCTCCCCTTCAATGATTTTGAACCCCTCTGGAAGCTGAACATTGATATCTTCAATTATCTGCCCTACGGGCACACAGGAGGAGAGTTCCAGGTCAATCAGCTCCGCTTCGCTCGACACCCCCATCGGCAATGCTTCGAGATAAGAGATCTTGGGCAGCGGATGAAAACCCTGTGAAAACCGGACTGGTAACTTGGCCCGCCGGACCGCCCGCTGAAACATTTTCAGATATTCGAGATGAGCAACCATCCTGGCTCGACCCGACTTACTCAACTTGAGACGCACCCGGGTCGGTTGCTCGGGAGCAGCAGCTGAAGGTTCTTTGTCAGCTTCCGTTTTGGGAATCGGTTCGTCTTTTTTTGCTCCATCGATCAGGCGCATCCGCAACTCATCAAAATCACAGACATCACAACCATGACAAACCCCATAACGACAATCGAGGGTTTCCGCGCCAGCAAAAGCCTTGTGCCGCTCACGCAAAAAGAATTTTTTCGGCACCCCGCTATCGATATGTTCCCAGGGGAGAACTTCCTCTTCGTCACGCTGCCGCAAATACCAGGCTGGATCGATATCACAATCGACAAAAGCTTGTTGCCATTTGTCAAAATCAAAACATTCCCACCAGCCGTCGAAGCGACATCCAAGCTCGACAGCGCGCTCCAGAACAGCGGACAAGCGCCGATCTCCACGGGCAAAGACCCCTTCCAGAAATGAAGCTTCTGCTCCATGATATTTAAAACGGAGCTTCTTCTGCCTCAATCCGTCACGCAGAAGCCGCTGCTTACGCAACGTCTCCTCGATCCCGATCTGCCCTTCCCACTGAAACGGGGTGTGTGGTTTTGGCACAAAAGTCGAAACAGCCACATTGACGTCGTTTCCACCAGTCCCTTTGCCACTCTTTTTCACCTGCCCGGCAAGCTCAATCAACGCCTGCAGGTCGGCATCGGTTTCAGTCGGCAGCCCCATCATGAAATAGAGCTTGATCAAACGCCAGCCAAGCTGATAGGCGTTTTTTGTCGATTCGAGTAAATCATCGGCACTGATCCCTTTATTGATCAGTTCTCGCAGCCGTTCACTGCCCGCTTCCGGAGCCAGGGTAAAGCCCGATTTGCGAACTTTTTTCACCTCTTCCATCAATTCTGCAGTGAGGGAACCAACCCGCAAACTGGGCAGAGCAACCGATACCCTGTCATCAGCATATTCATCCATCAGCGTCTTTAACAACGGCTCAATACAGGTATAATCACCACTCGACAAAGAGAGGAGAGACACCTCTTCGTACCCGGAACTCTGTAGTGATGTCGCAATTAATTGACGAAGTTTTTCGGGGCTGCGTTCACGGACCGGACGATAGATGTAACCCGCCTGACAAAACCGGCAGCCACGCGTACAACCGCGCGCAATCTCCATGGCGACCCGGTTATGGACGGTCTGCATAAACGGGACAATGGGTTGTGTTGGAAAGGGGGCGGTTTCGAGGTCGTTGATAAAACGGCGCCGCACCTGGTCATAACCCGGCACCAGAGGGGTGATTTGCTCGACACACCCATTGGGCCGATAGCTGACCTCAAACAGTTCAGGGACATAGAAACCTTCACAACCTGCTAACTTTTGCAGAAGCTGCTTGCGGCTCCAGTTTTCCCGTTTGCCCCGGCGAACCATTTCGACTAACTCAACAACGGCCTCCTCCCCGTCACCAATCAGGGCAACATCAATAAAGTCGGCCAACGGTTCGGGATTAAACGCACACGGCCCACCTACCACAATCAGTGGTGCATCGGCATCCCGCTGTTCCCGCCGCAGCGGCACCCCGGCCAGATCGAGCATCGTCAGCAGATTGGTGTAACTGAGTTCATACTGCAGGGTCAAACCAACAATATCGAATGCGCCTAATGGGAGCGATGATTCCAACGAGCACAGAGGTTGCTGATTGTCGCGCAACCATTGCTCCATATCACCCCAGGGAGAATAAATCCGTTCAGCGGCAACCCAATCGAGATTATTGAGAATATTGTAGAGAATCGGAAAGCCGATATGACTCATACCCACTTCGTAAACATCGGGAAAAGCCAACGCCATCCGCACCTCAATACCCGCGTCGAGCTTACAGATACTGCCAAGTTCTCCCCCCAGATAACGGGACGGGCGGCTGACCTGAGTCAATGCTTCGGTTTGATCTGTTTTTAACAAAAAATTGCCTTCTTAATGGTCCGGGGACGGACCCCTGGTTTCACGAAGAACTGCGGTGGTTTACGCCGCAAAAACCCGGGAAAACCCCCATACGGGGACAGTCCCGGGTTTGCTGACATCTACCCTTGAACTAACACAATTCGGGGCTAACCCCAAGGGCAGTCCCCTTCTATCGATTTGCAACGCGATCATTTTTTTTCGCCCCAGAGGCCTACTCCGTAAAACTGTTCCTGTAATCGCTCTTCGGGATATTGTCGCCAAAAAGTTTCCCTGGAGAAATCAAACCGGTAATCGCTGATATAATCGTTCAGAATTTTGTATGCCGCATTGATTCGCCTGATTTTCTCATTATCTGGATCGGCTCCCTGATCGGGATGATGTTGGCGTACCAATGTCCGATGGCGCTCGCGAATCTTCTTCAAAGTGGCCTGGTCTGGCAAATCAAACTCGGTCAACGCAGCCATCAAATCTTCATAGGTCATAGTTCCTCCCAAGCAGGCGGGACAGAGCAACGAAAAGCATAACTTGTGATCATACATCAGAATTGCCATAGAGAACAGGCTCTAAAGAAAATTCTGCCACAAAAAGTCTCACCAGAAGTTTGACAGTTCAACAGCGTTCAGAATAACATATGTCGTTGGTCATCCAGATATTTAAGGAGGGATTGTGGCTCGGCAAAAAACGATCTACAGCTGCCAGCAGTGCGGCTTGCAAAGTCCGAAATGGATGGGACGCTGCCCCGACTGTCAACAATGGAACACTCTGGTTGAAGAACAACCGGTTGCCGTTTCTGACCACAGTCGAGCCCTGCCCCAACCAGGCAAGCCGGAGAAACTGACCGAGGTCAGTAGTCGCGAAGAGGACCGTTTAAGCTGTGGGATGGCAGAGCTGAATCGTACCCTCGGTGGCGGTGTGGTTCCCGGATCCCTGATTCTGGTTGGAGGAGATCCCGGTATTGGTAAATCAACCCTGTTACTGCAAGCTTTTGCCAAACTGGCAGAGAGTGGCACAGCCCTTTATGTGCCCGCAGAAGAATCGACCCGACAGGTCAAATTACGTGCTGATCGCCTCGGGATTAATACCAACCACCTTTACCTGCTGGCAGAAACGTCCCTGGAACAGATAAAACAGAGAATCAAGGAATTAAACCCGGCCTTTCTGGTCATTGATTCGATCCAGACCATTTTCAGCAGCGGTCTCGACTCAGCACCCGGCAGTGTCAGCCAGGTGCGCGAATGCACCGGGCAACTCATGGTCCAGGCAAAGGGGGATGGGCTACCAACTTTTCTGGTTGGCCACGTGACCAAAGATGGCGCTATTGCCGGGCCGCGAGTCCTGGAACATATGGTCGATACCGTCCTCTATTTTGAAGGCGACCCCGGACACCCCTATCGCATCCTGCGCGCGGTCAAAAACCGCTTTGGCTCGACCAATGAAATCGGTGTCTTTCAGATGCAGGAGCAGGGTCTGCGTGAAGTCAGCAATCCATCAGAGTTATTCCTTGCCGAGCGCCCGGAAAAGAGTGCCGGCAGTGCCGTCGTTGCCTCTCTGGAAGGGAGTCGACCACTCCTGGTTGAATTGCAGGCATTGGTATCGAGCAGCTCCTTTGGCACTCCACAACGGACCGCCATTGGTATCGACCACAAACGTATTGCTTTGCTGATTGCAATCCTGGAGAAAAAAATCGAACTCTCTCTGGCTGGTCAGGATATTTTCCTCAACGTCGCTGGCGGAGTGCGTCTCGATGAACCAGCCATCGACCTGGCGGCCATCGCCGCACTTGCTTCGAGCCATCTCAATCGGGTGATCAATCCACAACTCGTTTTGTTTGGAGAGATCGGCCTCACCGGAGAAGTCAGAGCAATTTCACAACCAGAACTACGGGTCAAAGAGGCGGCTCGACTGGGTTTTACCCAGTGTATTCTGCCAAACGGGAACCTGAAAAATATCGAGGTTCCCGATACGATCAAGCCGGTCGGGATCAAACATGCCAGCGAGGCACTCGATATCATTTTTGAATAGCTTTCAAACTGGCGCACAAGATACCGACAACACCGCATAGGGAGAAACAGAATGCCTGACGAACTGACCCATTTTGACCGGGACGGTCAAGCCATCATGGTTGACGTCGGTGAGAAACCGCTGACCTGTCGCGAAGCTGTTGCCGGAGGTCAAATCCAGATGCGCCCCGAGACTCTGCAGCAGATTCTGGCTCAACGGATAAACAAAGGTGATGTTTTCCCGGTAGCCCGGCTTGCAGGGATTATGGCGGCAAAACAGACATCGTCTCTGATCCCCCTTTGCCACCCCCTCCCACTGAGTGGTGTGAACATCGATTTCGACAGCGATCCACAACAGGGATTGGTCACCATCACTGCAACGGCCAGAGTCACCGGACAAACCGGCGTGGAAATGGAAGCCCTGACCGCGGTCTCAGTTGCCGCACTGACCATCTATGATATGTGCAAAGCGATTGACAGAGAGATGGCCATTGAAGGAATCTGTTTGTTAAAAAAATCGGGTGGAAAAAGTGGAACCTTCATCCGTAAAAATTCACAACAAGGCGTTGGCAAAAAACCTCAGACCTGATAAATTCAAGAATATTTTCACAGAATCATCATTTGTTCGGGATTATGCACCAGCATGGAACCATCAACTTACAGCATTCGAAAAAGCTTTTTAATCCCACTGGGGCTCGTCGTTTTACTCAGTGTGGTTCTGTTTGTCAGCGCCTTGATTTTACAGCTGCCCACAGCAAAAATCATTATTCTTGTGGCGTTTTTATTACCAGCCTGCATTATTTTTGCCGAAAGCAGCCGACGCAAAATCTCCGTCACGACAGACGCTGTCAAGGTCAACAAACTACTTCGCAGCAAAAGTCTAAACTATGCCGAGCTAACTGCAATCGAGACTATTCGGGTCCGCAAGCGTGCCTTCGTCAGCTTAAGCAGTGAAAATGATTTTATAATTCTTTCTAATAGTTACGATCAGTTCGGACGGTTGCTGAAACAGCTCGTAGCCCGTGCTCCCGAAGAGGTGATCAGCGACGAAACCAGACATTTGGCAGAGAACCCACCAAAGAAATGTGGCGACGTGTTTTCCGCGTGGTTGGCAGTTGCGGTTCTGGCTTTGGTTATTTACGTTCAACTCCGAGGGGTGTTCTGAGCCTCAACAAGAAACAAGGCAACGAACCTGAAAGGATGGATTTATGGATAATAAAACTTTAGAAGAGTTCAGGGTCTTACTCGATCAGCAGCTCGAATCGTTATTGCACGATGTGGGCAAAACAGTCTCTGAAATGACCGAGGAAAACTCCAACTTTCCTGACCCCACCGACCGGGCATCTCTTGAGTCGGATCGGAACTTTGAGCTCAGAATTCGTGATCGCGAGCGGATGCTGATCAACAAGATCCGTCAGGCATTGGAGCGGATCGAAGATGGGACTTTCGGTCTCTGTGAAACCTGCGAAGAAGAGATCGGGGCTGAGCGGTTACGCGCCCGACCCGTCACAACTCTCTGTATTGACTGCAAGACTGAACAGGAACGGCAGGAGAAAATTGGTTAACAGTTCACACTATGGATCAATCTTTTTCCGGCCAGGGAGCACGTCGCTCCTTCCCCGCATAAACTTCGCGACTTCTGTAGTCGCGAAGTCTGGCATTCTGTCGAACGATGTCAACCCAACCATCTGAACGCTTGAAACGCAGAATCTTATCGGTCGCAATCAGGACATCAAGAACATCATTGCTCACCGTATTTTCGGTCCCATCCAGATAGACAACCTCAATTAACGACTCCTTCATAACACCTCCTCCAGCTGTGACAACAACACACTTCCACCCCTGTGATATCCGCAGTATAACCAAGCTCGATTAACTTTTCACTAAAAACTTCCCTCGGCATGCGACACACCGAGCAAGATCAATGTAAGCCTGATGGCGGCGTAAAAAGTCTACCCTGTGCCGTTACGCAATTTTTTCGAATCTCGACATACTCTATGTATGCCTTTGCCCCTGAAACACCACCGGCCCTTGCAGAACATAATTTCTGCTTGGCCATCACATGAGTTCTGGCGATAGCATCAAGTTTCATTGTATTTTTACAGCGACCAGTGTATGTTTACTGACCTCAAATTGTTTTTATGCTGTCCATTTAAATACAGGGAGAATCACTATGTTTGGATTGGGAACTCAAGAATTACTGATCATTCTGGTACTGGTTATGATCATCTTTGGCGCCGGAAAACTACCCCAGGTAGGCGGAGCGCTAGGCAAGGGGCTGCGTAACTTCAAAAAAGGGGTTAATGAGGCCGGTGAGGCCGATGAAGATATTGAAGAGGGGCAAGTCGAAGAGATTTCCAAAAATGATGAAGACCCGAAAAAGGACGCCTGATTGCACCTGTCCGGTTAAAGTCAAGGGGAGGGGGGACACAATGGAAACCTTCCCTTTGTTCTGTTTTACCCCCCTTGATGGCCAACCCTCCCTCCCGGTGGCACCTTGCAGTTGACAGCAAGCACGCCGACCCATCCCCAGAGATGAACCTTCCCGCAGCATACTGCGGTGAATTTGACCCATTCTAGATCAGAGGACAATTGATGAGCAAAGCACTCGGACTTATTTCGGGAGGACTCGACAGCAGCCTGGCTGCCATGGCATTGCTGCGGCAGGGGATTGAAGTCACTGGAATAGCCTTTGTCACGCCATTTTTCAACGCTGACAAAGCAAAAATTGCCGCCCGAGCCATTGGCCACCCGCTGATCATTGAAAACATCAGCGCTATCCATCTGCAAATGGTAAAAACACCAAAGTACGGCTACGGTCGCAACCTCAACCCCTGTATTGACTGCCACGCTTTAATGTTTCAACTGGCAGGAGAACGGATGGTCAGGGATGGTTTTGATTTTCTCTTTTCCGGCGAAGTTCTCGGCCAGCGCCCCATGAGTCAGAACGCTAATGCTTTAAAATCGGTTGCGAAATTGTCTGGTTTCCCCGATAAAGTTTTACGCCCCTTAAGTGCAAAATTGTTGCCCGCCACGACCATGGAAGAGTCAGGATTGGTTGATCGGGAACAGTTACTCGACTTTCAGGGACGCTCACGCAAACCCCAGCAGGCACTTGCCAAACAATGGGGACTCACTGATTATCCTGCTTCAGGGGGAGGCTGCCTGCTCACTGAGGAGGGGTTTTCCAATCAGCTACGCGATTTATTCAAGTACGAGCCCGAAGCAACTGTTACAGACGTAGAGCTCCTTAAAATCGGCCGGCAGTTTCGCCTCTCAGCAACAGCCAAGCTGATCCTGGGACGACATCGAGCCGACAATGAAGCCCTGCAAGGTCAAATCAAACCGGATCAGATCAAACTCCGCTGCCAGAATTTCAGCGGACCACTCGGACTGTTCTGCGGAGATTCCAGGCAACAGGACCTGCAGACAGCGGCAGCAATCGTCGCTTCTTACGGAAAAGGGAAAGATCAAGCCGAAGTCGACATTCTCTGCCTCGCTGCCGGAAAGGAATTTGTTAGGCGAGTCAAGCCAATGCCACGAGAGATGTCGCGCCAGTTGCTTATACGTTGATACCAATAAAAATCAAAAGCATTAACGGTAGAGGCGGAGAGAGGGAGAGAAACAAAATATTTTCAGGTTTTAAACCCGAAAAAAAGGATTTTAAGCCTTTCTCTGTGACCTCTCCAGCTCTGCGTCTCTCCCGTTAAGAGTTTCGCAACAACCAATAAAAAAAAGCCCCCACCGGAAAGTTTCCAGTGAGGGCTTTTAGTTTTACATGGTAGTGGGCAAAAATTACATCATGCCGCCCATACCGCCCATGCCGCCCATACCGCCCATGCCGCCAGGCATAGGAGGCATACCACCACCAGCATCAGCATCATCTGCTGGCTTATCGGCAATCATCGCCTCGGTGGTGAGCATCATCCCGGCAACCGAAGCAGCGTTTTGCAGTGCACTGCGGGTCACCTTGGTCGGATCGAGGATACCGGCAGCAATCAGGTCGCAGTATTCATCAGTCGCCGCATTGAAACCGAATGAACCTTCACCATTCGCAACTTTATCAGCGACAATAGCACCTTCAGCACCGGCATTAATCACAATTTGACGCAGTGGAGCTTCCAAAGCACGGACAACCAACTGCACACCAAACTTTTGCTCGCCTTCAACCTTAAGCTTTGCCAACGCAGGCAAACAACGGATCAGAGCAACACCACCACCAGGGAGGATACCCTCTTCAACCGCAGCACGGGTTGCATGCAAAGCATCTTCAACGCGAGCTTTTTTCTCTTTCATCTCGGTCTCGGTTGCAGCACCAACCTTAACCACGGCAACACCACCAACCAACTTGGCAAGGCGTTCCTGCAGTTTTTCACGATCATAGTCACTGCTGGTTTCATCAATTTGAGCACGGATGGTTTTGACCCGACCCTCGATATCAGCGTCATCACCAGCGCCGTCAATGACCGTGGTGTTGTCTTTATCAACCACAACCCGCTTGGCAGTTCCGAGCATATCGATGGTTGCATTTTCCAGTTTGAAACCCATTTCTTCAGAGATCAACTGGCCACCGGTCAGAGTGGCAATATCTTCGAGCATCGCCTTGCGACGGTCACCGAAACCTGGCGCCTTGACAGCACAAACATTGACGGTACCGCGAATCTTGTTGACAACCAGAGTTGCCAGAGCCTCACCATCAATATCTTCAGCAATGATCATCAACGGACGACCCTGCTTGGCAACCGGCTCAAGAACCGGGAGGAGATCTTTCATGGTGCTGATCTTCTTGTCGTAGATCAGGATCAAAGGATCATCCATGGCTGCTTCCATACGCTCGGCATCGGAAACAAAGTATGGAGAGAGATAGCCGCGATCGAACTGCATCCCCTCAACGGTATCAAGGGAGGTATCCATCGACTTGGCTTCCTCAACAGTAATAACACCCTCTTTACCAACTTTTTCCATGGCTTCAGCAATAATATTGCCAATGGTCTCATCGCTGTTAGCCGAGATTGTACCAATCTGGGCAATCTCTTTGTGATCCTGAACCGGATTGGAAAGTGACTGCAGGGAGTCAATTGCAGCAGCAACAGCCTTGTCGATACCACGCTTGACTTCCATCGGATTGTGGCCAGCAGTCACCAGCTTGACACCTTCCTGATAGATGGACTGGGCCAGAACTGTTGCAGTTGTAGTTCCGTCACCAGCAACATCAGAGGTCTTCGAAGCAACTTCCTTGACCAGCTGAGCGCCCATATTTTCGAATTTATCATCCAACTCGATCTCTTTAGCAACGGTCACACCATCCTTGGTGATCAGCGGAGCACCAAAAGATTTGTCAATAACAACGTTACGGCCTTTAGGACCGAGAGTGACCTTGACTGCTTCAGCCAGAGTGTTCACGCCATCCATAATCTTGGCGCGAGCGTCTTGAGAAAATAAAATTTCTTTTGCCATAATACCTATATCCTCCGTAATTTATTTTTTGATTATTCTATTGATGTAAAATTAGCTCAGCAGTTTCGATTTTGTGTTCCGGCAAGGCACGAGCAGCGCAGAAGCGCAGCATAGCTGTATGCTATGTGAGCATTTGAGCAGCACAGCAACGCCGCCGGGGCACAAAAGCGGAACCTGCTACTCCACCACGCCGAGGATGTCATCCTCGCGCATGATCAAATATTCCACACCACCAATTTTGATTTCGCTACCGGCATACTTACCGAACAATACCAGATCTCCCTCTTTAACATCCAGCGGGAGGACTTTGCCCTCAGGGGTCACTTTACCCTTACCGGCAGCAACGATTTTACCTTCTTGAGGTTTTTCCTTGGAAACGGTATCAGGGATAATAATACCACCTGCTGTTGTCGTTTCCTCTTCTACACGCTCGACAATAATCCGATCCTGCAATGGTCTGATGTTCATTCTAAGCTCTCCTTTGCTTTTAATAATTCTGGGCCGATCGCCGTTGTAAACTATTTGCATCGAGTAATAAGCTGGGTGGCTCAAGCAAATAAGTGGGCCAGCCTCAGCTTCCATTGTTAGCACTCATCCAGATCGAGTGCTAACAATGGACGACAATAATAATCGCCAGCTGAATATTGTCAAGAAAATTTTCTGCGGGCAGATTTTCCCCGGCGCGATCCCCCCTCGAAAGGCCAACGCCGACCACGTACAGTCAACACGCCTGTCTTAAGTAAAACTAAATAGATCCTGATAAAAAGTCCCACCAATCAGCACCCTTTTAAGGACAACAGAATCTTTTATAAAGGGAGGTTATAATGGAAAACACGGCAGCCCATAATTGTCAGAATCGCGTTTCATTTTTTACTGGGAATAAATAATTGCAATTGACAATTTTGACCATCTCCGTTATACGAATTGTGCATGATTGATGCACTCGCAAAAATGCAGTCGATGGCTCGGCAAAAAAATTCGTTCCACGAGGGCTGGTGTTTTTTCAGGGGCGAAGGCGGTATGTCGAGGGCATGATAAAACGCCGTAACGCTGTGGGGCGCACTTTTATGCGACGCCATCATGATTCTTTCACCTTACCAATCAGGTAGAGTTTTTATATGGAATACAACATCGGTCAAAAAATCAAGATCTTACGCAAAGAACAAAAGTTAACCCTGCAGGACGTTGCTAACGAAACGAGCTTCTCACCAGCACTCATTTCACAGATTGAGAACAACAATGTTTCGCCACCCATTGCGACCCTGTCCAAGCTCGCTCAGTTTTTTGATGTGAAAATGAGTTATTTCTTTGAAGAGGGGCAAGAATCATCGCGCTACGAAATTGTACGTCGCGATGAACGCCGGATTGTCAGCCGCGTGATCTCTAAAGATGGCTCCAGACATGGCTACACTTACGAGACCCTCTCCTACCGGAAAAAGAATAAAAAGATGGAACCGTTTTTCCTCACCGTCACCGAACGGGCCAGGGAAGAAACTCTTTACAATCACGAAGGAGAAGAGTTCCTGCTGATTGTCAGCGGCAAAGCGGAAATCATCCTCGACAAGGAACGCTTCACCCTGGAAGAAGGAGACGCCATCTATTTTGATTCAACCGTCAAACATCGACTTCTGGCAAAAGAAGGAGAAACGGTGCAGGTTCTGGCGGTTGTGACGCGCTGATAGTAGAGCAATAAATCGGGCAACCACAGGGGGATTGCCCCTACGGATAAATACAAATTGTATTTTTGGTTTTGTAGGGGCAGACTTATGTGTCTGCCCTGATACTACCGGGAGAAAAAAACAAACCGGGCGAACACACAGGTTCGCCCCTACAAAAATAAATGGCAGGGACAAAAGGAAGGAATCGACCCATGAGTTCATTCGACAAGAAAACCCTCTCCGACTGGGAAACTCAGGCAAAAAAAGAGAAGAAAACTGACGACCTCGCCAATTTCAAATGGGACACCCCGGAAGGGATCAGTGTCAAACCCCTTTACACCGCTGCCGATACCGCCAATCTCGAAACTGCCGATACACTGCCGGGAATGGCACCGTTTGTCCGTGGCCCGATGGCCACCATGTACGCCGGTCGCCCCTGGACGGTGCGCCAGTATGCCGGTTTCTCTACCGCCGAAGAATCGAATGCCTTCTACAAACGCAATCTGGCCGCCGGGCAGCAGGGGCTTTCGGTCGCCTTTGACCTGGCAACCCACCGTGGCTACGATTCGGATCATCCACGCGTCGAAGGCGATGTCGGCAAGGCCGGAGTGGCTATCGATTCTGTCGAGGATATGAAGATCCTTTTCGACAGCATCCCGCTGGATCAAGTTTCTGTCTCCATGACCATGAACGGTGCCGTCCTGCCGATCATGGCCAACTATATTGTTGCCGCCGAAGAACAGGGAGTCAGCCAGGAAAAACTTGCCGGGACCATCCAGAACGATATCCTCAAAGAATTCATGGTGCGCAACACCTACATCTATCCACCGACACCATCGATGCGGATCATCGGTGACATTATTGAGTTCACCAGCCAGAAAATGCCGAAATTCAATTCGATCTCCATTTCCGGTTACCACATTCAGGAAGCAGGGGCCAACAACGCCCTGGAGCTGGCGTTTACCCTGGCTGACGGTCTCGAATATGTCCGTGCCGCCATCGCCAAAGGGCTCGATGTCGATGCCTTTGCGCCACGCCTCTCGTTCTTCTTTGCCATCGGGATGAACTTTTTCATGGAAGCCTCTAAATTGCGGGCTGCCCGTTATTTGTGGTCGAAAATGATCAGCCAGTTCAACCCCGAAAATCCAAAATCCTCGATGTTGCGTACCCACTGCCAGACCTCCGGCTGGTCGCTGACCGAGCAGGATCCCTACAACAACGTCATCCGCACTACCATGGAAGCCATGGCTGCCGTTCTGGGGGGGACCCAGTCATTGCATACCAATGCTCTCGATGAAGCGATTGCCCTGCCAACCGATCACAGCGCCCGGATTGCACGCAATACCCAGCTGGTCATCCAGGAAGAATCGGGCATCTGTAATGTTGTCGATCCATTGGGCGGCTCCTACTATGTTGAGTCACTGACCAATTCACTGATCGAAGAAGCACAGCAAATTCTCGATGAAATTGAAGAATTGGGCGGCATGACCAAGGCGATAGAATCGGGCATGCCAAAATTGCGGATCGAAGAATCGGCGGCAAAGAAGCAGGCCGCTATTGATAGTGGTCGCGACGTCATTGTCGGTGTCAATAAATATAAGCTGGCTGATGAAGAGGCGATCGAAACCCTCGATGTTGACAATGATGCCGTCAGAGAAGCACAGATCACCCGACTGAAAAAAATGCGTGCCGAGCGGGATGAAGCCGCCTGTCAGCAAGCCCTTGACGCGATCACCGCAGCCTGCGAGAGTGGTACCGAGAACCTCCTCGACCTCAGTGTCAACGCAGCACGATTGCGTGCCTCGGTTGGCGAAATTTCCGCTGCCATGGAAAAATCGTTCGGTCGCCATAAAGCCGAAATCAAACTCGTTTCGGGAGCCTACGGATCAATTGTGAATCAGGATAGCAACTTTGCTGAACTAAAAGAACGGGTCGAAGCCTTCGCCGCCCAGGAAGGACGCCGTCCCCGCATCATGATCGCCAAAATGGGCCAGGATGGTCACGATCGTGGCGCCAAAGTGGTCGCAACCGCCTATGCCGATATCGGCTTTGATGTCGATGTCGGACCCCTCTTCCAGACCCCGGAAGAAGCCGCCAAAATGGCCGTTGAAAATGATGTTCACGTCGTTGGTGTTTCCAGCCTCGCCGCCGGGCACAAAACTCTGGTGCCACAGCTGGTTGCCGAGCTGAAGAAACTGGGGGCAGAGGACATCGCTGTTGTCTGTGGCGGAGTCATCCCACGACAGGACTATGAACCCCTCTTTGCCGCAGGAGCCAAAAAGATTTTCGGCCCCGGAACCTCAATAATTGTTTCTGGTGGGCAGACCCTGGATGCGATTGAAGGGAAGTAATTTTTTTTCTTAACGGAGAGACGCAAAGGCGGAGAGTGCGCTGAGAAAGGTCAAAACCTTGAATTAGCCACTAAGGCACCAAGGACACCAAGAAAGGCAACAGCTTTTTTAGGGTTTTAAAACCAAAAAGTCTGAATTGTCTTTGACTTGGATTCCCTTGGCGCTCTTGGTGCCTTGGTGGCTATCTTTGATTTCACTTTCCTCTCCGCCTCTGCCCCTCTGCGTCTCTCCGTTAAATTGTCTTTCTGTCACATAAGGTTCAGATTTTGTTAAACATCCAAAAACTTTCCGCAGGTGTACTCTCCGGCAACGTCCGCTCCCTCGCCAAAGCCATCACCCTGATCGAAAGCCGCAACCCCGACCACTCCAGGCAAGCGACCGACCTGCTTGACACCCTTCTCCCCGACACCGAAAATTCGATCCGCATTGGTATTTCCGGGGTTCCCGGGGTCGGCAAAAGTACTTTTATCGAAGCCCTGGGGATGAACCTGCTGCAACAGGGGCATAAAATTGCCATTCTCGCCGTCGACCCTTCGTCCCAACTCTCCGGCGGATCAATTCTTGGCGACAAAACCAGAATGGAAGAACTGGCACGGGAAAAGAATGCCTTTATCCGCCCCTCCCCCGCTGGCAAAACCCTCGGCGGGGTGGCCCAGAAAACCAGAGAGACGATGCTGCTCTGTGAAGCCGCCGGATACGATGTCATCATCGTTGAAACCGTCGGGGTCGGCCAATCCGAAATTGCGGTCGCCTCGATGGTCGATTTTTTTCTGTTGTTGCAACTGGCAAACGCCGGTGATGAATTGCAGGGCATCAAAAAAGGGGTAATGGAAATTGCCGATGCCATCCTTATCAACAAAGCCGAAGGGGAAAACCGTCCCCGCGCAGAACTGGCAAGGCAGCAATATGAGAACGCCCTCCATCTGCTCAAACCCAAAAGTGAGCACTGGCAAGTCCCCGCCCTGCTCTGCAGCGCCCTGCATAACCAGGGGATTGATGAAGTCTGGCAGATGATTCTCGATTTCATGTCAACAATGAAGCAGCACAATGAGTTCGAAACCAGGCGCAGACTCCAGGCCTCCGACTGGATGTGGAACCTGGTGATGGACGACCTCAAAGATCTGTTCCTCCACGATAAAAATGTCGCCAGCCTGGTAGACCAAGTACAAACCGGGGTCGGTACCGGCACAACCACACCCAGTGCAGCGGCGAGACGGTTACTGGAGGCGTTTAAGAGACACTAAAACCTGTTTTAACGGAGAGGGGGAGAGATGGAGAGCAACGGAGAGAAAACCAGAGAACTTAATTATCTGAGTGGGCAAATACTTGATTCTGCCATTGAGGTTCATCGTGTTATAGGTGGTCCTGGACTTCTGGAAAGTATTTATGAGGAAGCGCTAGACCATGAGTTAAAACTGCGCAAAATAACTGTTGAAAGGCAAAAAGCAATCCCAGTTACATACAAAGGCTGCATCATCAAAAAGCCACTCATACTCGACATGCTAATCAACAATGAAATTATTATAGAAGTAAAAAGTGTCGAAAAGTTCAACCCAATCTATCATTCGCAGCTATTGACATACCTTCGCCTCACTAACAGACCACTAGGTATCGTTATTAATTTTGGAGAAAAATATATCAAAAACGGTTTCCACAGAGTCGTAAATAACTTTCCCGGAGAATAGCTTTTCTCTCCACCTCTCCTTCTCAGCGACTCTCCGTTAAAAAAGGAGTTAAAATGCTAACAAAAATCAACCACATCGGCATCGCCGTCAAAAGCCTCGAAATCTCAATCCCCTTCTATCGTGACCAACTGGGAATGAACTTTGAGGGAACCGAGGAAGTCGCCGAGCAGAAAGTCAAGGTAGCATTTCTCCAAATCGGGGAAAGTCGGATCGAACTCCTGGAACCAACTTCAGATGACTCCCCGATTACAAGTTTTCTGGCGAAAAAAGGGGAAGGAATCCATCACATGGCTTACGAAGTCGATGATATTGAAGCCGCCCTCGCTGAGATGAAAAAAAATGGTACCCGTCTGATCGATGAAACACCCCGCCGCGGTGCCCACAATAGTTTGATCGCTTTTCTCCACCCCAAAGCAACGGGTGGGGTCCTGACCGAAATTTGTCAGGCTGGGCATTAAGCCAACATTTTTAACGGAGAGACGCAGAGGTGCAGAGAAAAGCTAAAACAATTATAGCCTGACAGCTAATTGAAGGTTTTGTCCTTCCTCTCCAACTCTCCTACTCAGCGCCTCTCCGTTAAACCATCTGGCACCTATTGACCAAATGAAAAGCAACACCGTTATACCCACTCTTTTGCCAATAAAACAACAACTTACGATTTGTTAATTATTTTTAAATTGACTATTGTCGACAGAAAATTATACTTGGTTTCAGTTTTTCAACTCAACAGAACCAATTGTGGCACAACCAACACTCTGATCGTTGCAGCAACACAACAACACTGAAAACAACAGCCTCAACCTTCAGGGAAAGATTATCGCAAACTACGTAATTTTAAGCAGTTAAGCGTCTCAACAAAATGCCGTTTCACTTGGCATGGTTACTGCTTATTTATGATCGACGCATGCAGCGCATAGCTGCTTTTAAATGAAAAGCTGATTGAGCAGAGAAAACAAGTTTTCTAACGCCGAATGACTCGGCAACTTCACTTACCTAAGGAGGTAACAAGATGAGCAAGTTTCTGAAAATCATGATCGTCCTGCTGACGATCGCTGCCTTTGCAGCACCTGCATTTGCTTCTGATTTTTCGATCGGTGGTCAAATGCGCGTAGAAGGTTTCTACAACGATGTCGATTCCAACGATGACGCTTCTATGCATTGGGATCAGCGTTTCCGCGTTCAGTCCGTATGGAAAGTCAGCGACGAAGTTAAAGCTGTCCTGCGTACAGACATTGGTGAAGCACAATGGGGTAGTGATGGTCAAAACTCGGTACGCGCAAACTCCGGCGGCACCTGGGGCCAGTTACACATCGATAAAGCATATCTACAAATTGACAAAGAGATGT
>LLYT01000063.1 GCA_002049545.1 Deltaproteobacteria bacterium tcs-42
TCACCCAGGGATTGCCACCAGCCAAGGCTGGTATTGTTGTCGTGGGTTCCGGTGTAGATAACCGAGTTGGGGATATGGTTCGGCGGCAGGTAGGGATTGTCCGGGCCTGAATCAAAGGCAAACTGGAGAATTTTCATTCCGGGAAAACCAAATTGGTCGCGCAGTTTTTCCACCTCTGGTGTGATAATCCCCAGATCCTCGGCAACAATCGGCAATCTTCCCAGCTCTTGTTGCAGCAGGGAAAAGAGCCGCTCGCCCGGAGCCTCGACCCAGAAACCGTTGTTGGCTGTTGTCTCGCTCGCAGGGATAGCCCAACAGGCCGAAAAACCACGAAAATGGTCAACACGGAGCAGATCGAATAATTGCAGGTTCCAGCGAAATCGATCTTGCCACCAGGAGAAGTTGTTCTCCTCCATCTGTTCCCAGCGATAGAGGGGATTGCCCCAGCGTTGGCCGGTTTGACTGAAATAGTCGGGTGGAACCCCGGCAACCAGAGTCGCTTGATTCTCTTCATCCAGATAAAATAATTCGCGGTTGGCCCAGACATCTGCGGAGTCTTCGGCAACAAAAATTGGTAAATCGCCGAAAATTTCAATTCCGTGGTCGTTTGCGTAATTTTTTAGGGCAGTCCATTGTTCAAAAAAGACAAACTGTAGATATTTGTGCCAGAAAATGGTGTTGTGGAGTTGGCTTCTCCAGTCATGCAAAGCCGATTGCTCCCGCTGTTTAATCTCCCGGGGCCAGTGTTGCCAGCCCCGGTTGTCTTGATTTTCCCGGATTGCTTCAAACATAGCGTAGTCATTGAGCCAATATGCCTGCTCGGAGCAAAAGTCGTTGAAATCGTGCTGTCGCGCAGAAGCGGGATTTTGTTTGAAATTTTCATACGCTGAAAGGAGAGCGGGGCACTGCGTTGCAAATGCTGCCCCAAAATCTGCAGTCGTTGTGTGTGGTGATGGTGTTGGTCGATCTGATCTGTCCAAATCCCCCTTTTTTGCCAACAGATCAAGATTGATCAGCAGGGGATTTCCGGCAAAGGCCGAAAAACTGCTATAGGGAGAGTTACCGTAGCCAGTTGGCCCCAGGGGGAGTATCTGCCAAACTGATTGCCCTGCTTTGACCAGAAAATCGACAAAAGCGTACGCTTCTTCCCCTAGAGAGCCGACTGACTGCGCTCCAGGGAGGGATGTCGGGTGGAGCAGGATGCCGCTACGACGTTGTGTGAGCATTGAATCTCCAGGTTCGATAGCCAACAAGGCATAAGAAAATCAAAACAAATAACGCAGAGGCAAAGAGAAGCAGAGAAAAACAACGAAAAGCTTTTCAAGATTGTAAACTAAAAAATGATTTTAAGCCCTTCTCTCTACCTCTCCATCTCAGCGCCTCTCCGTTAAGGGATTTGTTTGGTATTTGGTTGGTGATTTTGTATCTATGGACTAATCAGCCGACCCGCCTGACATTGAACCTCAGCCATTTCCAACATATTAGTGACTCGCCCAACCTGTAATTGTTCTTTTTTCTGGTAAAAATCGAGGCAAAGGCCGCAACTTGCGATATCGACTCCGCGGGAGACCAGTGTTTCCAGGGCTTCGAGCACTTCAGAACCTTCGGTGGTGAGATCGATTCCACTATTGACGAAGAGGATGATATCTGGAAGTGGATCCAGCTCAAGTAATGTAATGAGGAAGTTTCGCATCAGAATCCGACCGAATTCAACATCGCCATTTCCCATTTGATCGCTGCCGCAATAGACGACTGTTTTCCCCGGGATTTCTTCCGGAGCTTCCGTTTTGCCCGGTGTTGATGCCTTTTCGTGACCATCGGTGGGGATCAGCTGTAGCTGGTAGTTGTTGCCAATGGCTTCCACCGTTGTTTGGTAGCCCATCTTTGTTGCTAACCGGGAAACATTATCCCGACCCGCTGTATCGCCAACGAGAACTTCGAGCCGTTGACCCGGATTAGCAAGTATCTGTTTACGAGTTTCTACGACAGGGTAGGGGCATTGATGCTGGCTGTAGTCGAGTTTAATCATGGGGCTTCCTCCGGAGATTTGTTTTTAACGAGAGTATAGTAATCACGAAATAAAGTGCAAGAGAAGAGGGGACAAATTGTGAAGATGATTGGTCGATTCGGATAATAAGAACCATTGGTGGGTTTATAGGGGATGCTTGTTTGTATCAAAAGCAGAAATCCCTTATGGCAAGGCAATTATCAAAGATTTTGGCAAGGCTGTAGAAAAGTTTCAGTGCCATCAAGTTTGGTTGGATCGGTGTATGCTGGCGATGGGGGTCAAGGTTCCCAAGGCTGTTCTATGGGAGAGAATCCGTGTATTACAGCGGAGTATATCTCGATGTTGAGTATGCTGCACTAAGTTATGGGTTGAGAATGTGTCAGATATGATCAGAAATGGTCAGTTTGTGCCTGTAGGTCGTAAAAAAGCCCGGCTGTTTCCAGCCGGGCCAAGGTAAATCATTTCAAAATTTTACCTTTGAATTAGAATGTGAATCCGATTCCAACGTAACCATTGTAGGCGGTTCCATCCTCGTCACCGTAAACATACTCTTCATCAGATTCGAAGATGTCGTAGGTCCCTGACACTTTACCGTAGAAGTTTTGAGTAAAGTTATAGGTGGCACCAAGTGTCAGCTGATACTGCTCATATGACAGATCAGAGTAGGTGTCGATCTTGTTGTTATCATCATGATCATCATAGGATGCAAGCGGGCCGCTTGCGCCTGCAGTACGATCAACGAAGGGCCAATCCCAGGTGTCTTCGGCGTTGTTATAGGTGATGCCTCCGTTGAGGCTGAGTTTTTCAGTTGCCTGGAGATTTGCTGCCAGGGCTAGGGTGTGAACTTCACTTTCATAGGTTGCGGTACTGCATGCAGAGCCAAACTGGCTCGATGAAGTGACGTTCGCTCAGCCATGGTACCAGCCGACACACATCAGGTTTTCAGTTTCCTGCTTGTTGAAGGTGTAGGACATGGTCAGGTTCAAATTGTTAGTCGGAGCAAACCAGAGGTTGGCACCGGGAACGAAGGTGTCCTGATCGTAACCGACTTCGTCGTTCTCCTCCATGCGGTAGCGCATGAAGAAGGTTGCTGCCATCTGTGGATTGATCGACCAGGAGAACTGCCCTTTGAGTTCATGAACTGCATCAGGCTGGTTGGTTGCATTCATGGTGCGCAGACCGTAGGGGCCATATTCGTCCCAGTAAAGAATTGGGTCAGGCCCGCCGTCTGCGCCGTAGTCTGTGACATCAGGGTCAGCATCATTTAAGGCTATGGCATCCGTCTGACTGATCAGGAAGACGCCATCAGCAACTTCAACTGCATCTGCCATATCCTGAGCGATGCCCTTTGCATGATGAGCCACAAAAGGATCATCAATGTCCTGGAACTCATAGCTCAAGCGTCCACGCATGCCTTTGCCAAAGCGACTATTGACGGCCGCAGTGAAGGTATTGGTTTCGGTTTCACCAAGATGATCGTCTTCGCGCTCCACCTCTTCAAAATTGTAACCAAAGCGCAAGGTCGTGTAGCGCATCAGGCGATAGACTGCGTCAAAACCGAATTCAGCCACTTCTCGACCTTCGGCAGATGCCCACTCGGATTCTGGCGTAAGGTCGGTCTGGTTTGTGATGGGGGCGTCAATCGTACCATCGTCATCAAGCCCTTGGGGTGTCCAGCTGATAGTGTTGTCGTCCACCTCAATTTCATAGGTGTTAGCTCGTAACGACAAGCGCAGATTTCCAAAGCGGGTGGCTACTTTGCTGCCGAAAGATTCAAACTCGGTCTTCAGCTCATCGGAACTGAGGCTGAACGAGCTGTTCGCATCTTTTGTGCTGGTGTTTTCACTGTTAACATAGCTGGCTTTGATATTGGTGCCGCTGTTAACATCCACCCGAGCCTGAAGGCTGTGGGTCTCTTTTTCCGAATCGGGAGTTTGTGCTACCGATTCAGATCCGCCGTAGTAATTCAACATCTCCCGCATATCGACTGGGAAAAAAGCGTCACCACCACCATTGGGACTGTGGGTCGGAACTCCCTGGTACTGATAGGTAATGTCTTCGCTATTGTCATCAAATTTGCGGTTGAGGTATTCGTACTCAACCGTGACAATTCCGAATTGACCCGTGACGCCAGCAGTAAAGTCCTCAGTTCTCTCATCGATATCCTTGCCTTGGGCGCTGACATGGCAGTACGAGCACTTGCTGTTGGCGATCGCCTGCTCTTGTCCCTCACGCTCTTCGATGCGCATACCGGCATGGAAGGTGATGTTCGGCAGCTGTGGAAGGGTAAGATCTGCATCGTTTTCCCATTCCCGCCGGGTGACAATGTAGTCGTTGTCCAGTTCTTGATAGTAGTGCTCCCGGGCACCGGTCCGATTAGCAATACCGGCAGTGTTCAGTCCGGAGAATACATCGCTGTCAGGGATAGTCAGGTCGGAAAAAATCCGCGGCTGATCACCTTCCACATCGGGCTTCATTGTGGCACCGATATGCTCCAGGTTGTCATGGTCTTTCCAGTGTTGGAAGGCCTGATAGTCAAGATCGAGGTGGAAGATTCTGTTGATATCAGCATCGAGCGAGAGGTCGTAGTTATCAGATCCGCGGAGCTTGACCTCTGTATCAGCGGCAATACTTCCTTCTACAAAATCCAGATCCAGATCCAATGCCGGATCGATATCTGTCTTTCCACTGTTTTTTGATGTATTGATATATTCATTAACGCCTGCTGGGTTGTCATCGATATCTGTAACTGCACCACCAATCTCAACGCTGCCGGAGCTGTTGGCAGCCATGGCAATGCAAGGTGATACTACAAATATCAGGATGGACAACAGAGCAAGCAACCATCTTTGCTGTTGCTTCATTTTTTTCCTCCTTTAGTCATATCCGAAACCTACCGGGTCAATCCACCACCGCTGAGCGGTTGTGACGGATTATCGCTGCCGTGAACCACTTTGTGACAGGTGGTACACTTGGTCCCGTAAGACATTTGAAAGCCTTCGGTTCCGTGGGGATTGGCGGCGATCGTTGCATCCACGTTAGCCGCAGACGCATCGGGCGTATGATCACGTCCAGTCGGAACCGGGGGACCCCAATGACGTGTGACGGTCATATCGCTCGCAGATTCTACGACTGCTCCTTCACGTATCATATGGAAATGACCTTCGTGGCACTGCAGGCAGAGGAACGGCTCGTTCTGAACCAGCATGTTGTTGGCGACGGAACCGTGTGGATCGTGGCAGATGGTGCAGTCGTCTTCAACCGGGGCGTGACCGAATACAAATGGACCCTGGTAGCGTGAATGGCAATCAAGACACAGATCATTCGTGCGCTCATGGGTGGTCAACTCACCGTGCGGATTGTGGCAGTCGCCGCAGCTCATTTTGCCCTCTTTGATCGGGTGATGAGATGGGAAGTTGTTTTTCGCCATCTGCTCCTGGTGGCAGGAGTAGCACAAGTCAGGATCTTCTTCCTTGAGCAGGGCGGTCTTGGCGTCCTCGTCGTGCATGCTGTGGCAGTCGGTGCAGCTGAGGTCAGCTAACGCATGCTCACTGTGTGTCCAGTCCATCAGGTCACCATCGGTATGACAGGTGGCGCAGATGGCGCCGGTTTCTTCGGCGGACAGTTCGGCGGGCCGCAGAATCTTGTCGGTGTCGCCGAAACCATCAACGTGCAGGCTGCCCGGGCCGTGGCAGGATTCGCAGCCGTTTTCAGCACCCATCATTTCAAAGTCAGCCAGACGTCCGTGAACGTTGTGGCTGAAGTTTTCCGCCATGTCGTCATGGCATTCGAGACAGGTATCCTGCCCCACATAGCTGGCACCCTCAATTTGCGGCATGCTGAGCATCTTCTGTCTGATTGCGCCCGTGGCACATGCGGCCAGGAACATCACCAGGAGAAGAACGCTCACCAGTCTGCCGGTTTTAGTGCCGGTTGACTTGAATAACATGTTACCTCCTTTGGTTACTCAAAATGTTGACTTGCTTATTCCGTTGTTTTTCTTTGTTTTGACTGTGATTCCGCTAGCCTGACATCCCTCCTTTCTTGCGGAATATATCAGGAAAACCATATACATGGTAATTTTTCACATGACAAAGAATACACATGGTTAGAATTTTATTGAAGCTAATCATTCTAATAGGTATATTAGTGACGGTAATGGGGTTAATTCTTTATATTTGGATACTTGAATGGATACGCGATATCTTAAAACGTTGGTCACCGTGGTTGAGACTGGAAGCTTCTCCAGTGCTGCCCGCAGCTTGCATTTGACCCAATCTGCCGTATCTCAGCGGATTAAGTTTCTCGAGGAAGCGTTTGGTTATTCTTTATTTGATCGCTCGGGTGTAGCCCTTTTACTGACGGCTGCCGGGGAGATTGTTCTGGAGAGTGCGCAACGAATTGTCGGGGTTGAGGAGTCATTGCGGGGGAAATTGAAACGAATCAAGGAACGGCAGCGCATTGCCCTTTGTTGTACCCCGACTTTCGGGACCGTTTATCTCCCCGGGGTTCTGAATCGCTTCATGTTGGAAAGTGGTTCTCCAGCTGATCTGAATTTTTTGCTTCATAGCCCTGATCAGGCTCTGCAAGGGGTTTTAAACAAAGAATTTGACATTGCTGTTGTTGAACATTGTCTCGATGCCGATTTGAGTATGTTTGCCAGTTACCCGTTGCCTCAGGATGAGTTGCTTTTTGTCAGTTCTCCGGAACTGAAGCTGCCGGCTCCGGATCTCGGTATTGAAATGTTGTTGGATTTGTGTCTGTTTGCTCGTAAGGAGGGGTGCAGTTCGCGGCAGTTGATCGTACGAGGATTGAATGAACGGGGTAAAAATCTGGATGATTTTGCCGGAGTTGTCACCTCTGATGATCTGCGTTTAACCTGCCAGACCGTTCTTGCGGGTGGCGGGATATCTTTTATGTCAAAAAGCCTGGTCTGCGAGTATCTCGCAACCGGCCAGATGGTTGGACATTATGTGAAAGATTTTCCCCACGCCCGTTGTCGAACTATCATTATTGAAAAAGGGCGGGAGGATGATCCGTTGTTGCGAAGCTTTACCCGGTGTATCTTCAAGGTCATGGATGTCCCGTCGCCATTCTGAGGAGCAGGTTTGTTAAGGGTTCAGCCTGGTTTTGCTATTACCGGCATCTCTCCAGTTGCACTACAGTTTCAATATGGGCGGTCTGTGGGAACATATCAACGGGCTGCAGTTGTCTGATCCTGTAACCGTTGCCGGTCAGAATTTTTAAATCGCGGCAAAGACTGTCGGGATCGCAGGAAACGTAAATAATCTGTTTTGGCTGTAGATCGTATAATGTCTGGAGCAGATTATCTGAACAGCCCTTGCGTGGCGGGTTCACTGTAACCAGGGCAGGTTTTTTCTGTCCGGAGAGCTTCTGTAGCTCTTCAGCGGCATCTCCGGCGAAAAAACGACAGTTATGCAGGTCGTTCAGTCGGGAATTTTCCGTCGCGTTACGCACTGCCTCGTCAACAGATTCAATTCCGTCAACCTGCCCGGCATCTTTGGCCAGATGTAGAGCAATCCCACCAATCCCGCAATAGAGATCGATTGCCGAATCATTTCTGGTGAGAGCAGCCCATTGACGGACTAATGAGTAGATCCGGGTTGCCTGGACGGTATTGATCTGGAAAAAAGCTTCGGGGGCGACTCGCAGGCGAATATCTCCAACCCGCTCAATTAAATCGGGAAGGCCGTGCAGTTTCAAGGTTTTTTCTCCCAGAATGACATTTCCCGATGAGCTGTTAACGTTTTGATGAACGCCGATGACTTCAGGCACTTTGCGTATCAGCCACTTCCCCAGTTTGGGAAGTTGTTGCAGATCGCGAAAATTGCTGACGAATGTGACCTGCGCTTTACCGCTGAAAGGGCTGACTCTGACGACCAGGTAGCGCAGCAATCCGCGTTGGTGGCGGGGGTTGTAAACTGAGATCTTCTGCCGCTCGACTTCATCACGCACGACAGCGGCAATTTTATTAATCAGGGGGTGGTGAACCGGGCAGTCCGGACAATCGATCACCTCATGACTGCCACGTTTGTAGAGTCCGATGAGCACCTTTTCCCGGTCACGCGAGAAGGCCAGTTTGGCACTGGCGCGGTAGCCAAACGGGGGTTCAGATGGCAATACGGGAGGGACCTGCACTGCATCCAGTAATCCTTGTTGTCGTAGCGCTTCGGCGACTCGCTGTTGTTTGAATAATAGTTGATCGGCATATTTCATACCGATCAATGGACAGCCGAGGCAATCACGTTCCAGTTGGCAGGCCACATGAGTGGTGCGTTGAGGCGAATTGCGTAAAACGCGGCGCAGTTTGGTGAAGATGTGGGTTCTGCCGGTATGTTCAACCTCGGCAATCACAGTTTCTTCGGGGAACGCCCCTTGAACAACGGTAATTTTATGATTGTGTGGAGCAAGCCCGATGCCGTCCTTGTCGAGAGAATCGATCGTAAGCTTCATTGTTTCGATCTGTTTTTTTGGGGGCTGTTGTCTTTTTTTTGCTTGTTTTTTCATCGGTTACTTTCTGTTTTCTGTTTGAAAAGGAATCGCAGCCTACTCTCAGTCGTATCCCGCTGTCAAACCATTGCTTGTGCTTGCCTGAACAGGCCAATTTGGCTAAACTGCGCTACGTTTTATTGTCCAGTTGGTTTCTTAACGGAGAAACGCGGAGAAGAAGAGGTGGAGAGAAAACAAAGAATCAATAATCGCCACCAAGGTCACCAAGATTATCAAACCAAAAATATCTTTAAGGTTTTAAAATAAAAAGATTTTTCCTGGTGTTCTTGGTGCCTTTGTGGCCAAGTTAAAGGTTTTGACTCTCTCTCTTCGTTTCTCTCCACCTCTGCGTCTCTCCGGTAAAAAAGACAATGTCTTTATGCCGGCACTTTGCTTTTGGGAGACTATATTTTGCGTCATAAAACCCGACAAATCAAACTTGGTGATCTTGCCATCGGTGGGGATGCTCCGATCAGTGTTCAATCGATGTGTAGTACCGATACCCGCGACGTTGCTGCAACCTTGTCTCAGATTGAGGCATTGCAAGAGGCCCGATGTGAAATTATCCGCTGTGCGGTTCCCGATCACGATGCTGCTGAGGCACTTGGTGCGATCAGGCAGGGTTGTCAGGTTCCGTTGATCGCCGATATCCATTTTGATTATCAACTGGCACTGACCTCGGTCAAGCAGGGGGTTGACGGCTTGCGTTTGAATCCCGGCAATATCGGTGAGCGCTGGAAGGTTGAGGAGGTGGTTAGCGCTTGCGCTGAACGGCAAATCCCTCTTCGGATCGGGGTCAATGCGGGTTCACTGGAACGCGAGTTGTTGCAGAAGTATGGTCATCCAACAGCTGAGGCGATGGTTGAGAGTGCACTGGGGCATATTCGGATTCTTGAGGATTTGAATTATCGAAACATCAAGGTGAGTCTGAAGGCTTCAGATATCGGTCGAACGGTTGAAGCGTACCGACTGCTGGCGGGGCAGGTCGATTACCCCCTCCATATCGGGATTACTGAAGCTGGAACCACCTGGAGCGGTACAATCAAGAGTGCTATTGGGTTGGGGACTCTGCTGTATGATGGCATTGGTGATACCCTGCGGGTTTCGTTAACCGGAGACCCGGTTGAGGAGGTCCGGGTTGGTTGGGAAATTCTCAAAAGTCTGCGGTTGCGGGAAAAAGGGCCGATTTTTGTCAGTTGCCCAACCTGCGGCCGCTGCCAGATTGAACTGATTGAAGTTGCCGAAGAGGTTGAGCGACGTTTGGCCGATTTTCCTCAGCCACTGACAATTGCGGTGATGGGTTGCGTGGTCAACGGACCAGGCGAGGCACGTGAAGCAGATTTGGGCATCGCTGGAGGAGTGGGGCAGGGGATTCTGTTTCGCCATGGTGAGGTGGTGCGTAAGGTGGCGCAAAACGATCTGGCCGATGCTTTGGTTGAAGAGGCCTGGCGGATGGTTGAGCTTCAAGAAGGGGGATAGCTGACCCGCCATGGACATCACTCTGCTTGAACCCTTCATGACCGGATCCCATGCCGCCTGGGCGCGTGAGTACGCCGCTTACAGCCGTCACGAGGTTGAAATCCTCGGTCTGGAGGGGAAATACTGGAAGTGGCGCATGCATGGAGGTGCAGTGAGTCTGGCCCGGGAGTTTCTCGCTGGAGGTTCCTGTCCCGATCTGCTTCTGGCGACCGATATGCTCGATCTGACCACCTTTCTTGCCCTGACCCGTGAAGTGACCGCCGGGGTTCCTGTGGCCCTTTATATGCACGAAAACCAGCTCAGCTACCCCTGGTCGCCGGACGATAGCGATCCCGGTCTGCAGCGCGATGCCCACTATTGTTTCATCAATTATGCTGCGGCGCTGGCGGCCGATACAGTGCTGTTCAATTCCGCTTATCACCGGCACGATTTTTTTGCCGAGCTGCCGGTTTTTTTGCAATCATTTCCCGATTACAACGAAACCGCAAGCATTGAACGGATCGCTACGAAAAGCCGGACCCTCCCCCTTGGCCTTGACCTGCGAAAATTTGACCACCACCGTCCTGAGATCGGAGCCGAGAGGGCACCATTGATTCTCTGGAATCACCGCTGGGAATACGACAAGAACCCCGAAGAATTTTTCCGCGCCCTGTTTGTTCTGCAAGAGCAGGGGGTTGAATTTGAGCTGGCGGTACTCGGAGAATCGTACCGTAAGCAGCCTCCCGTTTTCGCCGAGGCTCGCGAGCGATTGAACGGGCAGATCATCCACTGGGGCTATGCGGAAAGCTTTTCCGAATATGCCACATGGCTATGGCGAGCCGACATTCTACCCGTTACATCGATCCACGATTTCTTTGGTATCAGTGTCGTGGAGGCGATTTATTGCAACTGTTTTCCGTTATTGCCAAAGCGGCTTGCCTATCCAGAGCATATAACCAGCGAGTATCGGGAGCGGTGCTTTTACACCGATTTTGCTGATCTGGTGACGCAACTCGTCAGGGCTTGTTTGAACGTCAAGTCGCTGCGCGAGGAAAAGTTGCAAACAATGGTTGACCATTATGATTGGGGGAAGATGGCGGCGATTTATGATGATCTGCTGGATGAAATTCAATGATTTCTGTCCGGCAAGAACTTGCTTTTCTGTACAATTCAGGTTAATTCTTACCACTTACCCAATTATCCCTCAATCGTCAACAGAACAGGAAAAATTCATATGCGTTACTCCCAATATCTTCTGCCGACCCTCAAAGAGACCCCGGCTGATGCCGAAGTTATCAGCCATCGGTTGATGCTGCGTGCCGGAATGATCCGTAAAGCTGCGGCTGGTATTTATAGCTATCTGCCGTTTGGATTACGTTCCCTGCGCAAAATGGAACAGATTATTCGAGACGAGATGAATCGGGCTGGAGCCATTGAGTGTCTGATGCCGATGGCTAATCCGGCCGAGCTGTGGCAGGAGTCGGGACGTTGGGAAAAATATGGTCAAGAGTTGTTGCGCTTCAAAGATCGCAAATCGGCCGATTTCTGCATGGGACCAACCCACGAAGAGGTGATCACCGATATTGTCCGCAACACGGTGAATTCTTATAAGCAGCTGCCGTTGAATCTCTATCAGATCCAGACCAAATTCCGGGATGAGATCCGTCCCCGTTTCGGGTTGATGCGGGGCCGTGAATTCATTATGAAGGACGCTTATTCCTTCGATCTGGAGGATGCGGGGGCCGACACCTCTTATAGTAAGATGTATCAGGCTTACAGAAACATTTTCAACCGCTGTGGTTTGAAATTTCGTTCTGTTGAAGCCGATAGTGGTGCTATTGGTGGAAACTTTTCCCATGAATTCATGGTGTTGGCAGAATCGGGCGAAGATGGGATTGTCTCGTGTGACAGCTGCGAATATGCCGCCAATGTAGAAAAGGCGGAGTTGGCCTGCCGTGAGCTGCAAACCCCGGTTGCCGTGCAGGAGCTGCGAAAAGTGGAGACCCCGGCACAGAGAACCATTGAAGAGGTGGCTGAATTTCTCAAGCTGAGCCCGCAGCAACTGGTGAAAACTTTGATTGTTCAAACTTCAGACGATCAAGTCATCGCTGTGTTATTACGCGGTGATCGTGAGTTGAATGCGATCAAACTTGCCCATTTGCTCGATGTTGATTGGGCTCTGATGGCTGAAGATGATGTCGTCAAGCAAGTCACCGGAGCACCAACCGGTTTTGCCGGGCCGATCGGGCTGAAAATTCGTATTATTGCCGATACCGAAATCAAAGGGATGGCCGATTTTGTCGTCGGTGGTAATGGGGTCGATGTCCATTTTACCGGCGCCAATCAGGATCGCGATTTTACCATCAGTCAGTTTTCTGATCTGCGTCAGGCTGAGGCCGGCGATCCCTGCCCCCGTTGTGAGGGGGGAAAGTTTGAAAGTTGGCGTGGTATTGAAGTTGGTCATATCTTTAAACTGGGAACCAAGTACTCAGAAGCGATGAATGCCACAGTTCTGGATGACCAGGGGAAAAGTCAGCCCCTGGTTATGGGGTGTTACGGAATCGGGGCCGGTCGTACTGTGGCGGCGGCGATTGAGCAGAATCATGATGAGAACGGGATGATATTACCGATGCCTCTGGCCCCTTTCCAGGTTCTGCTGACAATGTTGAACCCCAAAGATGATCTGGTTCGTGAAGCGGCGGAAAAACTCTATCAGCAATTGCTTGCCCTGAACATTGAAGTGCTACTTGACGATCGCGATGAGCGCCCCGGAATTAAATTCAAGGATGCCGATCTGCTTGGAATCCCGTTGCGGGTGACGGTTGGGGCACGTAACCTGAAAGATGGGAATGTTGAGCTGAAAATAAGAAAGAGCGGCGATATGTCGATGACTTCACTGGATGATATTATCCCACAGTTGCAGCAGTTGGTTGCAGACGGCTTAGCGTTTCAAGCGGGAAATTGATTCTGCGTTGTGGTTGGTTGTCGGGGGACGATAAATAAACTGATCAGAAAACTATGACCAAACTTAAAGTTGATAAAAGTGGCTTTCTGAAATTGCCACCGGAGATCTATCAACCGCTAGGGGAGCAACCTTTGGCGGTTATTTCTGCTTCTTCGAGTCACCTGTTGCTCGGGCGCCCTGATGCCGACGGGCCGGTACTGATTTCAGGAGTGCTGGAAGAGGGGGCCATTACCGACCTTCTCTCCTATTTTAATATGTTTCGTAAGACGGGCATTCTGACTATTGAGCTGGAAGGTGGGATGAAATCCCTTTATTTCCAGCAGGGAGAAATCGTTTTCGCCACCAGTTCTTTCGCCAGTGAAGATCTGGGTGAAGCGTTGTTTTCACTTGGAAAGATTGAACAGAAAGCGTTGCAGGAATTGCGTCAGTTGGTGAGCCAAAAGCACTCGCTTGGCAAGTTGCTGGTTGAGCGTGGCATTGTCGCCCCCAAGGATCTCTGGCTGGCAGCTCGTAGTCAGGTCGAACATATTATCTATACCCTTTTTTCAGCCGATTCTGGTGGATTCTACTTTCGCTCTATGGCGATTGAGCAGGAACAGGTTTTGCGCCTCTCGATGAGCACTCAAAATATCGTCATGGAAGGGCTCCGCCGATTGGATGAAAAAGCCCTGTTCATGCGTAAAATTATTTCACTCGACTATTTTCCGCTGGAAACCGGCAAAGAAGCCTCTGGCCTGACTCAGGCAGAAGCTCGTTTGATGAATTTCGCGCAAGCCGGGCAGAGAACCGCCCGGGATCTGTTTCGCAAGATGGGACTCCGTGAGTTTGACGGAATGCGTATTCTGTTCGGGTTGATAGAGAAGCGGCTGATCCGTATGGAGGATACGCCAACGACGGAGGTCGAAGGGGTGCTTGGGCAGATTCTTGCCGCATATAACAGCCTCTTCAAGGTTATTTTTGTGCGAGTGGTCAAAGTCAGCCCGCAGTTTCCCCAGGAGGTTGCCCAGTCTCTGCGAGACTTGCCACAGCCCTATTCGTTTGTCCTGCGAGACGTTGAGTTGCTCGAAGATGGGACCCTTGATGGCCAGCGGGTTGTTGCGAATCTGGCTGGTTTGGAAGAGGGGGACAAGAAGAAACTGTTGGCCGATTCACTTTGCGAGGTTGCCTTTACCGAAACCATGGCTTTGCGGCGGGATCTGGATGCTGAGCAGGCCAGACCATTGATTTCCCGGGTTCAAGAAGTTACGACCAAAATTCGGGATATGATCGGGAGAAATGAATGAAGCAGGAAGCCAGAAAACGGTTGATATTTGCTTTGGATGTCGATGACCTGACGACAGCAAGAAGCTGGGTTGAGAAACTGCATGAAAATGTTGGTCTGTTCAAGGTTGGCAAGCAACTGTTTACCCGTTGTGGCCCTGAGGTTGTCAAAATGGTTCAAGATCATGGGGCTGGAGTATTTCTTGACCTCAAATATCATGATATCCCCAACACCGTTGCTCAGGCGGCAGTTGAGGCTTGCAAGTTGGGAGTTAAGATTTTTAACGTCCATGCCCTGGGGGGTGCGGAAATGATGCGGAAGACGGTCGAAGAGGTTGACAGTTACTGTGCTTCCGCAGGTATCGAGCGGCCGATGATGCTGGCAGTGACAATTTTAACTTCTTCAACCGGGGACACTTTGCGTATGGTTGGTATTGACCGGCCGGTCGCTGAAATGGTGCCCCGCCTGGCAAAATTGGCCCAGGATGCCGGGTTTGATGGTGTGGTTGCCTCGCCAAAGGAGGTGACATTGATTCGTGCTGCTTGTGGTGATGATTTTGCCATTGTCACTCCCGGAGTCCGGCCGACCTTTGCTGCGTTGGATGACCAGAAGCGGGTCACAACACCGACCGATGCGATCCGTGCTGGAGCGACTGCTTTGGTGATAGGGCGTCCTATCTCTGCTGCCAGCGATCCGTTGGAAGCGGCAGGGAACATTCTGACAGAAATCGATACAGCATTGGTAAGCTGATGGCCGATTTTCTTTATGGGATCAACCCGATTCGTGAGGCTTTCCGGGGTGGGGGGCGTAAGCCGCTCGAGCTATTGGTTGTCAGCGGCGAGCGTAATTATCGTCTCGACGGCCTGGTTGCACTGGCAAAGCAGCAGCAGTTAAAGTTTAATTTCTGTGAGCGCCGCGAGCTTGACCGATTAGCGGGGCACACCCAGCATCAGGGCGCGTTGTTGAAGCTGACCCCTTTCGATTATACTGATCTTGCTACCCTTCTCCGGGCGTGGCGAACGGGTGGAAAAACCGCTTTCTTTCTCCTCCTCGATGGGATTACCGATCCCCACAACTTTGGTGCAATCCTGCGCAGTGCAGAAGTTTCTGGCTGCCTGGGGGTGATTGTTGCCAAGGACCGTTCCTGCCCGGTGACTTCTGTGGTTGAAAAAACTGCTGCTGGTGCCCTTGCCCATTTATCGCTTTGCCAGGTGACAAATCTTTCGCGGGCGATTGATGAGCTGAAGAGGGCGGGGATCTGGTGTTATGGCCTGGCTGGTGATGAAGAGGCCAGAGATCTTTATTCTGCCGATTTGAAGGGTGATATTGCATTAGTTGTTGGGCGTGAGGGAAAGGGGTTGCGACCGAACATCCGTAAACACTGTGACGGGTTGTTGGCGATCCCCATGCCGGGGCAAGTCGATTCGCTGAACGCTTCGGTAGCTACCGGGGTTGCCCTGTTTGAGGTTGTGCGGCAGAGTAGAATGGCTGCGAGTTAAATTAATGATGGTGCCGCCATCTCATGAATTTTTGCGAAAGCATCAGTTTTTGATAAATTCAGCAAATATTATACAGGTTGTTGGTCACCAATCGGTCGGAGAAAACAGTTAGTTTTTAGTTGATTTTTTTCTTGCATTCCGGTTTTTCTTGGGTTATAAGTCCCGTCTTGTGCTGGCGTAGCTCAATTGGCAGAGCACCTCACTTGTAATGAGGATGTTGGGGGTTCAATTCCTCTCGCCAGCTCCAGCTCAAAACAGGGCAGTTCTCGATAATGTCCTGTCAAAAATAGAATAAAAGGAAGTCCCCTGGAGGGGTTCCCGAGTGGCCAAAGGGATCAGACTGTAAATCTGACGGTGAAACCTTCGGAGGTTCGAATCCTCCCCCCTCCACCATTTAAGAAAGACTTGCCGGATCAAACCCGGCTGCTGTGCACCAGGAGGCTGTTGGGCCGATGGAACTGGAGCAGGGTCGTGTGGAGTCCTTGACCACGCATTGATATTCAAGTACGCACCAGGGCTTGGGCGGGAATAGCTCAGCTGGCTAGAGCATCAGCCTTCCAAGCTGAGGGTCGCGGGTTCGAATCCCGTTTCCCGCTCCATTTAAGCTCGGTGTGAAAACAAAGATCGATTGGCCCACATAGCTCAGTCGGTAGAGCGCATCCTTGGTAAGGATGAGGTCACCAGTTCAAATCTGGTTGTGGGCTCCATCTATCTTGCTGGATGCTTAGGGGTCGATAAGTAGCGTTGTTATCAACTCGGATAAATTGCTTGTTACACCATAAACAGTAGAGGTAAAGACAACAAAGGGAGGTTTTACCATGTCCAAGCAAAAGTACGACAGGACGAAGCCGCACGTCAATATCGGTACCATCGGTCACGTTGACCATGGCAAGACCACACTGACTGCAGCCATTACGAGTGTATTGGCAGAAAGAGCCGGTAGCGGCGAAGTCAAGGCATTCGATCAGATCGACAATGCCCCGGAAGAACGTGAG
>LLYT01000064.1 GCA_002049545.1 Deltaproteobacteria bacterium tcs-42
CCTTGATTTTGTGAGCAAGACGGAAATCGCATTTTCGGCTTGCGGAGTTGAAAAGGCCCAGGATGGGACTTTTTCAACATCCTGCTAAGGGGGCAATGATGCTGAAGATTTTTTCTCTGTTGGTAATTGTCGCATTTTCTGCTGTCACGGTCGATGCAGCGATCTATTCTTGTCGCGATAAGGAGGGGCGATTATTCATGAGCGATAACTTACAGGAGCTTCCTGCTGAATGTCGTGGGCAAACGCAAACAGTTGAATCGAATGATCCTGATAATTTAAATTATGTCCCTGCGCAAAAGGTCCCTCGAGGGGCTGGAGCCGAGTTTCAACAAACGGTTCGCGATGCTGAACGCAAGCAGCAGCAAAAGCAGGCGCGAGTTGACAGGTGGTTGGTGCGGGCTGCTCAATTAGCTGAGCAATATCGGCAGGCAGTGCAGGAGAAAAGCAATGCGACCCGACGTTGGAGTTACAGTTCCAGAGACATTATTCAAAAAGCGGATGAAAGGATAGAAAAGGCTCGCGAGGGGAAGCAACGGTTATTGGCAGAAATGGCCGATCAAAAGATTTCAAGAGGTGATAAGAAAAAAATAGTTTCGCGGCTGAGTGAAATTGTCGACTGATACAACAACAGGCTCCTCTCGGAGCCTGTTGTTGTGATTGTACTATAGAGCTTTTTGTATCAAAGCTTCGACTTGCTTTTTTGGTACTGCACCAACCAGTTGGTCAACGATTTCCCCACCCTTGAAGAGAATCATGGTTGGAATACCGCGGACACCATATTGACCAGGTGTTGCCGGGTTTTCATCGACATTGACCTTGCCAATTTTGAGTTTACCATCATATTCGTCAGCAAGCTGATCAAGTACTGGTGCGATTGCTTTGCAGGGGGCACACCATGTTGCCCAGAAATCAACCAGAACCGGGATGTCAGATTTTAGAACGTCAGCATCAAATTGTGCATCGGTAAATGCAAAAACTTTTTCACTAGCCATTAAGTTTCTCCTTATTCTTTTTTTGGGACTGTGATCTGTGATTCAGATACGTTTAGGAGCCTGTTGGACTATCCATGCACTGGCTGCAAATTCGATCCTGCGACCCATATTTCTGCTCTCGAAGGCTCAAATTTTCGCTTCAGTCCGGATAGTCCGAAATGCTTCTAAAAAACATTCAGTTTTGAATATATAGATATTTTTAGGAAAATCAAGATGTAATCGGATGTAATCGGTTTGTCCGGGAACTTGTCTTGCTTGACAGTGATGGAATGGCTCCATATTATGCCGATGCTGGTAGGACTTTCCCGTTGATGGAGATGAACATGAATCAGAAAATCGCTGCGACCTGTAGCCAGACAGTTCGGTTGTTTGAACAATTTTGTCATGAACAAGATAGTGAAATGACCCGATTGGCTAAACAGCTTGGAGCTCTTTTTGCTGAGGGAGGGCATCTGCTGATTGCGGGCAATGGTTCGTTGCAACCGGTTGCACAGCAATTGGCTAGTCAGTTTTCGTTTCGGCTCAGTTTTGATCGTCCGGTCTTGCCGGCAATATGTCTTGGCAGTGACCCGGTTCTAAATAGTCGGATGTTTGCAGAGGGGCAATCTGGGCAACATCTGGTACGTCATTATCGCGCGTTGAATTCACCGCAACACCTCCTTTTGTTGTTCAATGATGGCTCATCAGCTGCGGCGCTGATGAATTTGTGTGATGAGGTCCTCGAGAATGGACAATCGATTGCCTTGATTTCTTATGACTGCTTGAAAGATCCACTCCAGGGTGCTGATATCGACCTTTGTCTCAGCCTGGCTACGAGCTCCACTCCACGCCAACTGGAATTAGCCCAGTTTGCTGGTCATTTATTGTGTGAACTGGTTGAGGCCGAGCTTTTTGGCTATTGAAAGAATGCTGGTTAATCAAGAGAAGCGCGGTAAAATAGTTGACTGAGATAGTCGTGGAAAATACAATTACAAATTTGGTAAGATTCTCATTACCCGGTCGGATTGAATTTCTAGAAGGGATACCATGGGAACAATGAGCCTGTTATTCAGCATCACAACTCTGATCTACCTTGTTGCCAGCATTCTTTACCTGGTTGCGATGGTTGGTAAACAGCAGCAGGCGAGTCGCGTGGGGCGTTGGACTTTGCTGGCTGGAGTTGTGTTGCATGCCACCTGTTTTGGTTTGCGGCATTCGACTGTGGGGGGCACCCCCGTTACCAGTTTGCAAGAATCGCTCGCTTTTTTTGCCTGGTGTCTGGTTTTGCTTTTTCTGTTGCTGGACCTACGTTTTCGCCAGTCAGTGATGGGAGCTTTTGCGGCCCCCCTGGCTTTTCTGCTGATGGTCGCCAGTGCCTTAAGCCCAGATGTTGTAGTCCAACTCAATCCCGTTCTGAGGAGCTGGCTTTTTCCGGTTCACATTACATTTGCTTTTTTGGGTAATGCTGCCTTTGCCCTCTCCTTTGGCTCCGGGGTGATGTACTTGATCCAGAACCGGATGCTGAAAAGTAAACGTTTTACCGGGATCTATCAACTGCTTCCGTCGTTGGATGTTTTGGATAAAGTCAACTACACCTGTTTAAGTATCGGTTTTCCATTGATGACTTTGGGGATTATAAGTGGTGCCTTCTGGGCGAATACTGCATGGGGAACTTACTGGCAATGGGATCCCAAAGAGGTCTGGGCATTGTTGACCTGGTTTTTGTATGCGGCATTACTGCATGGACGTCTGACCATCGGTTGGCGTGGGCGCAAGGCGGCAATTTTTTCTATTATCGCATTCATGTTCCTGCTGTTTACTTTCTTCGGCGTGAACCTGCTGCTTGGCGGTTATCATACCTTTGAAGCATTTGCTATTCTTTGATGAAGGTCTGACGAGCGGATCTATATGAATATCGTTATCGTGGGGCTGAGTCATAAAACGGCCCCGGTGGAAATACGCGAAATAGTTGCATTCCCGGAAACAGCAATGGAAGTTCCGTTGCGGCAGATGCTGAAATTGCCCGCGGTTACAGAAGCGGTGATCGTTTCGACCTGTAATCGGGTTGAACTCTATGCGATCAGTCGTCAACCAGATGCCGCGGTTGTCGAGATGAAGCAGTTTATCGCCGATTTTCATGATTTAAAGCTGGAGGCACTGCAGGATCATTTTTATGCTTTTGAGGGGACAGATGCAATCCAGCATGTTTTGCGGGTCGCCTCCAGCCTCGATTCGATGATGGTTGGTGAGCCACAGATCCTTGGGCAGATCAAGACCGCTTACGGTTACGCCTGTGAGTACAAAACTGTTGGATTGATTCTGAACCGCTTCTTGCACAAGGCTTTTTCTGTGGCAAAACGGGTGCGTACCGAAACCGCGATTGCCAGCAACGCTGTCTCGGTTTCCTTTGCTGCGGTTGAGCTTGCGCGAAAGATTTTTGATTCTCTCGACAATAAAACAGTTATGTTGATCGGCGCTGGTGAAATGTGTGAGCTGGCGGCGAAACATTTTGTCAATCATGGTGTTTCCAAGGTTCTGGTTACGAATCGAACCTTCAGTCGAGCGGAAAAACTTGCTGAAGAATTCAATGGAACTGCAGTCAACTTTGATAATTTCCAGGAACAATTGCATCGGGTCGATATTGTCCTTTCCTCCACCGGTGCCCCCGATTATGTTCTGGATGCGAAAAAACTCAAGCAGGTGTGTAAAGAGCGACGTTATAAGCCGACGTTCCTGATTGATATTGCGGTCCCGCGCGACATTGACCCGGCAGCAAACAAGCTGGACAGCGTCTATCTATATGATGTCGATGATTTACAAGGTGTGGTTCAGGCGAACGTAAAAGAACGGCAGAAGGAATCTGCCAAGGCTGAGCTCATCATTGCCGAAGAAGTGAATCAGTTTCAATCCTGGTTGGCAACCCTCGAGGTGAAACCGACAATTGTCGCCTTGCGCCAGCAACTGGAAGAGGTTCGTCTTGCTGAAGTGGACAAGACACTGTCGAGTTTAAGCGGATTAAACGACAAAGAGCGTAAGGCCATTGAATCAATGACCTCTGCCATTGTGAACAAAATTCTCCATCAACCGACCAATGTCCTGAAGCAGGCAAATAACAACGGTGATGGCAACCTCTATATTGATGCTGTTCGCACGTTGTTTGATCTTCCCGATCCGGTTGATCAAAAACCAGATAAATCCAATAACCGTAGTGATATTTAAAGGAGATTTTATGGCGACCCGTACCTTGAGAATCGGCACCCGTGCCAGTGCTCTGGCTCTTTGGCAGGCCAACTGGGTGAAGGATCAGCTGGAAAAACGTTATCCCGATCTGGAGGTTTCACTGACCAAAATCAAAACCCAGGGGGACAAGATTCTTGATGTGCCGCTGGCAAAGGTTGGGGGGAAGGGGCTCTTTGTCAAGGAAATTCAGGAAGCAATGCTGCGTCATGAAGTTGATATCGCAGTGCACTCGATCAAGGATGTCCCAACGGTTTTTCCTGAAGGGACAGGTTTACGCTGTATTACCGAGCGGGCAGATCCACGTGATATCGTGGTTCTGAAACAGGGTTGTCAAAGTTTTGCCGAAATTGGTCAAAAGGGGAGGATTGGGACATCTTCGTTGCGGCGCAAGGCACAGTTGTTGAATCTGCGTCCTGATCTGGAGATGGTCGATATCCGTGGCAATGTTCAAACCCGGATTGCGAAGCTGAAAGAGGATAATCTGGACGCTGTTGTGCTGGCGGCTGCCGGGATGCACAGGCTCGGATTTTCCGGGCAGATTGGTGAATATCTTGACCCCAAAATCTGCCTTCCAGCCATTGGTCAGGGGGCTTTGGGACTGGAAAGTCGTATTGATGACAGCGTTACCAACGAGCTGATCGATTTTTTTAACCATGCCTCCACATCCTACGCAGTGACCGCAGAACGTGCGGTGTTGGCAACACTCGAGGGGGGATGCCAGGTGCCGATTGCCGCATTTGGGACAGTGACCGGTGATCAATTAGAATTAACCGGGCTGGTGTCCGATGTCCTTGGCCAGAACATGTTGAAAGAAACCATGACCTGTCATGTTGATCAGGCCGTTGAAACCGGTGTGACGATGGCAAAAGCGTTATTGTCCCGGGGTGCTGCCGAAATCTTGAATGAAGTTTATGGTTGCGACACCTTCAATACTGACGAGGACTGATCTTGACTGCGAAGTTGCCCCTGGCGGGCAAGCGGTTTCTGGTGACCCGCCCTGCTGCTCAAGCGGCTGATTTTGTGGCATCGCTTGAGCAGCAGGGTGGCGAAGCGATCTGTATTCCAACAATTGAAATTGTTCCCCCCGAAAGTTATGCACCGCTCGATTTTGTGCTTCGGGACCTGGATGAATTCGATATTTTGATTCTGACCTCGGCCAATGGTGTTGACGCGCTCTTTGAGCGGATGCTGGAAACCAACCAGTATGTTGGCACCTTGACCGATATTTTTGTCGTTGCAGTTGGGCCAAAAACGGCAAAAGCAATCCAGCAGCATTGTATTCGACCCGACTTGATTCCCGCCGACCATCGTGCCGAAGGGGTGGTTGCGGAACTTTTGCAATATGGAGTCAAAGGGAAAAGAATTCTCTACCCGCGGGCCGAGGTTGTTCGTCCCCTGATTATTGACAGCCTGCAGTCTGCCGGGGCAGAGGTGGTTGCACCGGTTGCTTACCGGACGGTTATGCCCGAAGGAAATGGAGATCGAATTCGTGATCTTCTGGCAATGGGAGCCCTTGATGCCATCTGTTTCAGTTCATCCTCAACCTTTAATAACTTGCTTGAGATGGTGGGTGGGTGCCTACCGGGATTGTTGGGACCGACCAGGTTGTTCTCCATTGGTCCGCAGACATCAGCAACGATTCGTAAGCACGGGTTTCAGGTTGATTTGGAACCGGAGCAATGGACTCTGGATGCGTTGGTTGCAGCGATGGTTGAGTATTACAGGAATTAATTTGTAGGGGCGAACCTTGTGTTCGCCCCTCTTTATGGATATGCCGGGTGAGCGCAAAGTTCGCCCCTGCGAAATCAACAGGAGTCAACTATGTATTTCCCCAGTTACCGTCCTCGTCGTTTACGTCGTAATGAAAATATCCGTCGGATGGTGCGTGAAACCCATCTGCGTGTTGATGATCTGATCTATCCGATGTTCAGTGCATTTGGTGAAAATATCAAAAAAGAGATCAGCTCGATGCCGGGAATCTATCAGCAATCGATAGAGAATATTGTGATCGAAGCGCAAGAAGTTTTTGATCTGGGAATTCCGGCGGTTGTCCTGTTCGGCATCCCTGAAACCAAGGATGCCGTTGGCAGTGATGCCTATTGCGAAACCGGAATCATTCAGGAAACTGTTCGTGCCATAAAAAAAACGGTACCGGAATTGACCGTTATTACCGATGTCTGCATGTGTGAATATACCGACCATGGCCATTGTGGAATCATCAAGGATGTTGATGTTGATAACGATTCGACTCTCGAACTGTTGGCTGCGGAAGCCCTCTCTCACGCTCAAGCTGGTGCCGATATCGTCGCTCCTTCAGATATGATGGATGGTCGGGTTGCGGCAATTCGGGACATATTGGATGGGAATGGTTTTGAACATATCCCGGTGATGAGTTATGCAGTGAAGTATGCCAGTGCCTATTATGGTCCTTTCCGTGAGGCAGCGGAAAGTGCTCCAGAATTTGGTGATCGACGCAGTTATCAGATGGACCCGGCCAATCGTCTGGAAGCGCTCCGTGAAGCGAATCAGGATGTCGCCGAGTCGGCCGATTTTTTGATGGTCAAGCCAGCACTGGCTTACATGGATGTGTTGCGTGAGTTGAAAGATAATTTTGATTTACCACTGGTTGCCTATAATGTTTCAGGCGAATACAGCATGATCAAAGCTGCTGCTGAAAAAGGCTGGATTGATGGTGATCGGGTGATGATGGAAACCTTGGTTGGTATGAAGCGCGCAGGGGCTGATCTGATCATCACTTATCATGCCAAAGAGGCGGCCAAGGTGCTGCGGGGGTGAAAAATGAGATATTGGCGCGCGGAGATAGGTCGGCTGCTGATCGATTATTTTGAGCAGGACAATCGCCGGATTGAACATGCGTTCCGGGTGTTGCATCATGCCGACCGCTTGATGGTCGATTACCCCGGTTGTGATGAGGAGATCGTCATTGCCGCAGCGTTATTGCACGATATCGGTATCAAATTATCGGAAACCGAATTGGGTTACCAGGACGGTGCTACCCAGGAGGAATATGGCCCCGCCGTTGCCGGGGAACTATTGGCGGCGATAGAGTTTCCGGCTGAAAAAACCGAAATCGTCAAAAATATAATTGGCAACCACCATTCACCATCACGTTACGATTATCCTGAACTGGAGCTGCTTAAAGCTGCCGATTTGATTGTTAATCGTGACGAGAAGGTGTAATGACATAGATATGCCCGAATACTATGTTGATCAATTAACCAACGGTGTCCGCCTGGTCACTGTTCCCATGCCCCACCTCCATTCGGCAGAACTGGTTTGCTCATTGGCAGTCGGTGGGCGCTGTGAAGCTCGCGAACTGTCCGGGATTTCCCATTTTCTCGAACATATGATTTTTCGGGGGACGGCTGAATACGCCACCAGTACCGAACTGGAGCGTGCATTTGAGGCGATTGGCGGATCGGTGAATGCTTCGACCGATATGGAGACAACTTGTTTTCACTCCCACCTGCACCCCGATTATCTGGCCGAAGGGGTCGCTTTATTTGCTTCAATGTTGCGGCGTCCTAGATTCAATGACATCGATACAGAACGACGGATTATTCTGGAAGAGGCGCGTGAGGATTTCAATGAGGATGGAGCTCAGATTAATCATGACAACCTGATGGTTGGTTTGCTTTGGCCGAACCATCCCCTTGGAGAATCGCTCATTGGTTCCCCTGAGACTTTACATGGAATCGATCTGTCCCGATTGGAAGCCTATTATCGCTCGTGGTACCTGCCGCAAAATTTAGTGATTTGTGCTTGTGCCCCCATCGACAGAGATGACAGCCGCCGTCTGGTTGAGCAGGAGTTTGGTGACTGGTTGCCGGGAGCACCACTTGCGGTTTTACCTGCTCCGGAGATAGTGATAGACAGACCGGAAAGTTGCTGGGTACAGGATTCCGATTCGCAGATTGGATTACAGCTGGCATTTCGCTTGCCGGGACGACAGGATAAGAGGACTTTGGCGGTGCGCATGTTGCGTCGGGTTTTGTCCTGGGGAGGCGGAGCACGACTCGCTTTGCGATTACGTGAAGAGCTCGGTCTGACGTATTCAGTTGAAGCAAATTGTTCACTATTGAATGATACTGGTTACATGGCTATTGATATGTCAGTGGCCCCGGAAAATTTGCAGCCTGCGGTCGCTGAATTATTCAATGTTCTGGCTCAATTGCGTGACCACCCTATCCCCGGTGATGAATTGGCTGCCGTCACCAGAAGTTATCTGTTTGATCTTGAATTTTCGCGTGACCAGAGTGAGGCTATGGCGGTTCGTTATGGTTGGGGGTTGCAGGCCGACTATATCCGCACCCTGGAGCAGGACTGTCGAGAGCTGCAACTGCTGACACCCGATTATCTGCAACAAGTGGCCCGAGAATTGTTCTGTCCGCAGGGGATGAAACTGGTTGTGGTTGGCCCCTGGAGCGATACTGATCGCCAGGTTATCGATCAGCACTTGCAGAACTCTGGTCTGTAGCACCCCTTCTGTTCTGACTCTGGCTCAATTGATGCGGACTGTTTTGTAGAGAAAGTTTTTAAAACGGTAGAAGTTTTTCTTCTCTTCAGCAGAATCGTCTGCGGGATTGCAGGCTCGCAGCAGTCGTGCCAGTTTCGGCATATTTGTTGCCCCTTCAGAGCGAGCTTTTTCGACCAGTTTTATCACCACTTCACGAGTCAATTCCTGCTTTGCGTAAGGGTGATAGACCGCTTCCCAGAAATCGTGTTGAGCGGCCAGGATTCTCCTGAGGATATTTTCAGCCAGTTGCTCGGTGAGGATGGTCTGTCCCGACTCTGCGTTGTCGATGGGGCCACTGGTTTGTGGTTGTATTGCCATTTCGATTTCATCGGCATAAATTGTTTTGCCTTGGCGGAACAACATTGCGCGGAGAAGAATACTCCGCAATTCTCTGATATTTCCGGTGAAATGATGGCGTTTGAGAAGGTCTTTTGCGTCCGGGGCAAGTTGTGGTGCGTCCTCCAGATCCTGTTCCGGTTGTTGATAGGCCTGGAAAAGCCGACCGAGAAAGTGGACTGCCAGATCTGGAATGTCTTCGCGTCGTTGGTTCAGCGAAGGGACTTCGATAATCAGTTCTGATAATCGATGGTAGAGGTCTTCCCGGAATGATCCTGCCGCTATGAGTTGACGCAGGTCGCGGTTTGTTCCTGCCACCAGGAGAACCTGAGAGTGTCTGGTGATATTTTCTCCCAAGCGGACAAACTCACCGCTATCGAGAAAACGCAACAGCTGAACCTGAGTTTTTGGGTCAGCATCACCGATCTCATCCAGAAAAACGACCCCACCATGGGCTTCCTCAAAAATGCCGCGTCGATCGCTGTGTGCTCCGGTAAAGGCACCACGTTTGTGGCCAAACAGCTCTGAGTAGGTCAATTCACCACTGTAGGCAGCGATATTGGTTTTTTTGAGGGGAAGAGTCTCTTGGGAGGGGAGCAGTTCGCGGTAGATTTTATTGAGCTGGCTAAATAAATTGTTAAACAGGAACTCTTTTCCCGCACCCGTTTCACCTGTGATCAGAATCGAGGGTAGCCCGAGAAATTCTCCTTTGTCAGGGACTCGCTGTTTTTTCCATTGAACAATCCGCTGACAGAGTGGCGGGCTGATTTTCTGGATGGTGTCAATGATCCCCTGCGCTTTTGTTGAGTTACCGATAATGTTGCCCAGTCGGTACGAAGTGATATTGGGATCTTTGTAATCAACATCATGGCGCAGTCGATCAATTTCACTGGTTAACTGTTCAAGCTTTTGCAGAATCGCCAGATGATGCCCAATCATCCGCTCGATGATCAACAGAATCCTTCGGTGCTCACTGGTGAAATAGTGTGGGCGCAGGCTGTCCAGGCAGATGACCGCAAGGACTTCACCATCGTATGTGATCGGGACCGCAATCTCACTGCGGATGGCTTCAGTCACGGGCTGGTAGAAACTGTTATTGTTTTCTGTGTCGAGGCTGTCAACCAGTATCTCCGCCTTTGCGGTTATTGCTGCCAGTCCCGACAGGCTTCTTTCTTGAAGAGGAAGCTCCTGCCCCCCGACGCGGATGGGAGGAATGTGTTTTTTTAACCAGTCCCGGCTTTTGGCTCCAATCAGGGTTCCCTGTGCATCCTCAACCAGTAGCCAGCGTTCCCCTTCGTGTTCGCGGATCAGGGCGATGCTGCCGGTGTCTGCACCGATTAGCTGTGTCGCTTTGGAGAGGACCCGGTGCAAAAAAGGTTTCAGGCTGTCATTTGATTGCTGGAGTAAATCTCTGATTTCGGAAAGAACCTGCACTTCGAGGTGTTCGTCACCAATTTCCTGGACCACGCGCTGTGCCATTTCGGCGTGGGCATCGAGAAGGTCGCGCTCAAAGGGGCTGAGCTGGTGGCTCTCTTTCGTATAATAATTGACCAGACAAATGACCCGTCGGGTTCGTTTGTCGTAGCGGGGGACCATATAGAGCGATTTTAGTCCCAATTCTTTGGTCAAATAAGGTTTTTGTAGAGATTCGACAGCAAGATCGGGAATATAAAGGGGAGCCAGCAAACTGTCATCAACAATAACCCCGGCGCGGTCGATAAAGCGTGACAGTAAGGATTCCCCTGGAGTGAGGTTGATCAATCTCTCTTCTTCATAGAGTTTTCTGGCTTCCCGTTCTTTGGAATAGGAGGCGAGGATCTGCAGGGTGCGTTCGCCATCGACATCGGATGAAACCGGGATCAGCACTGATGCCAGCGCAACCTGTTCGATCAGCTGTGCCGCAGATTTCACCATGAACAGCGCTGCTTCACGTTTTTTAGCTTCATCGACATAGCGAGCCAGCTGCAGTTGCTGGTGATATTTGCGGGCTCGATTGAGCATCGGAGTCGTTTCAGCCAATAACTTGCGGATCCGATGCAGCTGTTCTACCGAAGGAAATTGGCTGGGCTTCGATCGGTCCAGACAAAGAACCCCCAATGAGCGACCCAGCTGGGTGATGGGCAACAAATAGCTGGACTTAATTTTGCGCTGTCCCGTAACCAGCGGGATGTCTTGCGGATATTGTGATAAATCGTCGATCGCAAGCTCTTGTTTCTGCTGGTAAACCTGGGAAATCAAGAAGTCGCTGTTGTTGATTGGGGAAGAATTGTTCTGAATATGGAGAATGTCGCCACCGGTTGCCGCCGCACAAGTGAGGGCCCCCATGGTTAAATCTTCAAGATAGATGCGGCAACGGCCGCCGCCTGCCAACATCTGTATCCCCTCAATGAGTTTATGGAGGGTCTCTTCCAGGTTTTCTTTGCCAAAATCCTGGATGTTCTTGCTGATCTCTTCAATCTGTCGGGGTGTAGATTGCTCCATGTTGAGTCCTCTGTATTTGAGTATTATTTTACTCAGTCAAGAGTATGGAAAATAGCGGTACTTGTCAAAAGTTATTATTAATTTGAAGTGAAAGTAAAACTCAATAAAATTAGACAGTTGAAAGTTGATCTCGGGTGGTGGTGTTGGTGGTAGATCGGTTTTTATATTGTCTGGCAAAGCTGTTTTGTTTGTTGGTATGTGAGAATCACTAATAATACCCACTTGTTATCGGTGTTTGATTGGTGGGTGGTGCATGGCGTGGTTGTTTTTTAAGAAATATTTATTAGTAAATGAAATATCTAACTTATTGAATATTAAAGAGTTTTTTTAAAAATCAGCTTGCTGAAATGGCCGCTTTAGTCGATAATAGAACATCATACCGGTGGTTTATGGAATTGAGACCATTTCACTCTTGGAGGTGAAGCTGAATGAGAGGGGGAGTTTTAGTCGCGTATGGAAGCAACTGACCAAAATTTTTCTGAACAGGATATCGCAGATCTGTTCTGTATGCCACAAGTTCTGGTCGATTTGATTGAGGCGTGTCTGCAGGGGGATGATGCTCAATCCATAGCCGATATTATCCTCCGGGATGCTGCTCTTTCGGCAAAAATTATCCTGGCCGCTACTAAGTCAAGTTTATCTCCGTTGGACCCACTTGAGCCTGTTTCGTCGGCAATTCAGCGCCTGGGTCTCCCGATGATAACCGGTATCGCTCTGCAAGCGGCCCGGCAGATGGTCCAGCACAGTTTTACCCCTCAGGAATTGTCTTTTCAGTATGGTCTGTGGTTCTCCGCCCGGGTTTCGGGTGTGGTTGCTCGTTGTCTGGCCCCCTCGGTCAATTATCCTCACATTGAAGAGGCTCAGCTCAGTGGGCTGATGTTGAATCTTGGAATTCAGGTTTTATTTGTCCGTGAATCTGGCAATTATGTTGACCTGGATACCAACCCGTGGAGCAGTGCAATCCAGTGCCGCCTGGAAGAAGCCAATTACAAGATTAATCATCTGCAGATCGCCGATCTGCTGATTGGGCAGTGGCAGCTCGATTCATTTTTGGCCGATGCGATTCGTTTTTTGCACGCCGATATTACTCAGATTGAGCAAAGTAGTGTGCTCCTGAAAATTGCTCGCCTGATTCAACAGTTCAGTCAGAGTCCACACCAGTTAACGGCTGAAACTGAGGCGCTGGCTGAGCGTTTATTCGGGTTTAGAAAAAGTGAAACAGACTATCTGTTCGATTGGGCTCGAGGTCTTCATCCCACGTTTGGCACCTTTTTGACCGATCCTGAAAGGTTGCAAGAGGAACTGGCGAACGCGCTGGGGCGCTTGACCGAATTGTCTTTCATTCTGGCAGATCAGGAGGCGGCGCGTGCCCGTCTGGCCAGTGGCAAGACCCCCGAAAGTTTAATCAAAATTGCGCGTAACCTCTATCTTGAAAACAGTGCTGCAACCGACGCAATCTTCTTTTTGCTTGATCAAAAGAGTCTGCAACTCACGGGGATTCTGACAGAAGGGCAACCAAGGCTGATTGGTGAGTTGAAAATTCCAATGGAGGCTCAATCGAGTCTGATTTCTGCGGCATTGCTTGAAGGGACTCCCGTCGACTCTTTTCAACCGATCCAACCGCTGACTGTGACCGACCATTTATTGCTCCGGCTCTGCAAGGGATCCGGAATGAGCTGCCACCCTTTTCGTTTTAAGGATCGGGCGTTGGGCGTTGTGGTTCTCGGAATCGATTCAGAAACGTGTTTACAGCGGCTGCAATCGCTACAGACCAAGATGTTTGGCCAGGTGGTCAGCACTGCGATCATGCGGATGTCGGCAGATGTTCAGGATCATTTCAGTGATGGCAGCAGTTTGCTGCGGCGGGTCAGTCATGAGGTCAATAGCCCACTGACAATTATCAGCAATTACACCGAGGTTTTGAATCATCCGTCGGCAGAGATTGATAGCCAGGAACTGACCGAAGTCATCAAAAAGGAAGTTCGACGGATTGACGATATTATCAATTACTATCTGAATCAGCAGGAGATTCCAGAATTCCCGGAATACCGTGTTGATCTGAACCAGCTGGCGTTGGACACCGTTGCGGCAATAAGTGACGTAGAATTTAAACCTCGCCAGATTGTCCCCCGGGTTGATCTACAGAAAAATCTGGATAAGGTGGCAACAAATCCCGTATTGGTGAAACAGATCCTGGTTAATCTGCTTAAAAATGCAGCGGAAGCGGTCAGTGATGGCGGAATGATCCAATTGGTGACGCGTGATGGTTATTCTGCCGACCGGGGCAGTCACGTCGAAATTATTGTTAAAGACAATGGCCCCGGGATTGCCCCGCAACTGCAGGAAAAACTTTTTCAACCGGTTGTCAGTACCAAGGGGGCTGGTCACGCCGGGGTTGGTTTGAGTATAGTCAAGGGAATGGTTGATGATCTTGGAGGCTGGATCAGTTGTCATAGCTCTACAGAATCTGGAACGAGTTTCCACTTACAGATCCCTTGCAGGGTTGGTCGCACTAATTCTTAGGAGATGTTGTGCAGGACAGGATCGCTGGTGACATCACAATTGCTGAGAAGGTTGAACAGTCACATGTGCTGATTGTTGACGATCAGCTGTCTTTATTGCGCAGCTTACAGGCTCTGCTGCAAATTAACGGCTATCAGGTTGATCTGGCACGCACTGGCAGCGAAGCGATCTCAAAGCTGCAGGATTTTGATTATCAATTACTGCTCCTTGATCTGCAGATGCCCGGCATTGATGGGCTTGAGGTGCTTGAATTTGTCCGGCAAGCCAACCTCGGTCTGGAAACCGTCGTTGTCAGTGGCGATACCTCTTTTGCTTCCATCAAAGATGCGATGCGCCTTGGTGCTTACGATTTCGTTCGCAAGCCCTACAACCCGGAGGAATTGCTGTCAACCGTCGGTCGCGGCATAGAACATTATCGACAGGAACGGCAGATGGAGCAAACCGAAGATTCGTTGGGTGAATCTGAGCGGTTACATCGATTTATTGTCAATAGCTCTCCCGATTTTATTTATATACTCGATGACCAGGGGATTTTCACCTATGTCAACGATGCGGTGGAGGCCGTGCTTGGATATAAGCGGGACCAATTACTTGGCGAACATTTTTCTACTATCATTCATCCCCACAATGCTGCTGAAATCAAGCATTTCTTTAGCGAGCGACGAACCGGAGATCGAGCGACTTCTGGCAGTGAAATCCGCCTGCTGGTCAATCAATCGAGTGAACTGGTGGACAGTTTTGATAACTACGAATTGATTGTTGAGCTGAATGCTGTTGGAATGTACGAAGGGAACGGATCTGAGCAGAAGACCTATAGCGGAACCCTTGGCAGTGCTCGAAATATTTCTGCACGCAAACGCTTTGAGGAGCGTATCAGTCATCAGGCTTATCATGATTTATTGACCCAATTACCCAATCGTATTTTGTTTGATGACAGACTGAGGCAGGCATTTGCCCACGCCAGTCGAAGTGGGCAGAAATTCGCTCTGCTGTTTATGGATCTGGATCGCTTCAAGCTGATTAATGACAGCCTTGGACATGTGATGGGAGATCTGGTTCTGCAACGGGTTTCTGAGCGCATTCTTGACTGTCTGCGGGCAGAGGATACTCTGGCTCGATTTGGTGGTGATGAGTTTTGTCTGCTGTTGCCCGATATCCCGAGTAAGGAGAGTGTCGCTTCCGTTGCAGAAAAACTTCTTAAGGCGGTGCGGCAACCTTTCAGTATCAACAATCATGAACTCTACTTGAGTTTGAGTTCAGGGATTGCGATCTATCCGGATGCGGGGAGAAGCGGGGAAGCTTTGCTGCGCAACGCTGATATTGCCATGTATCACGTTAAGGAAAATGGCAAGGATGGCTATTGTTTCTACAGCGATGCTATGGGCAGTAATTCCAATTTTATGTTGACGGAACGTGATATCGATGACGCTTTGGAAAAGAACCAGTTACACGTATTTTTTCAGCCCAGGGTTGACCCTTCCAACCATGTGATTGTCGGCATGGAGGCGTTGTTACGTTGGCAGCATCCACAACGGGGTCTTCTTTATCCGGGGGACTTTATCACCGTTGCAGAGGCTGCAAAATTGATGGTTCCCGTTGGCCAATGGGTTTTGCGTAGCGTCTGCGAAGAAGTTGTTCGCTGGCAGCAGCAAGGTTTGCCGCAGGTTAATGTGTCGTTAAATATCTCTCTTTGCCAACTTAGAGAAAGCGATTTTGCTGAGTATTTCATCCGAACGTTGCAGAAATTCAAATTGCGGCCAGAGTTTTTTGAGGTCGAAATTACTGAGCAGGGATTAAATAAAGGCGAGCAGGAAGTCACGAGGCAACTTCGGGTCTTACGCGATTTTGGTGTGTCCGTAACGATTGACGATTTTGGTCGAGGTTATTCGTCACTCAACTATCTGCAGACCTTACCAATCAATACTTTGAAGATTGACCGATCGTTTGTCCGGGATATTGAAGAAAATCAGAATCAGACCTCTATTGCCGACGGTATTGCCATGATGGCGAAGGGGTTGAACCTGAATGTTGTTGGTGCGGGAGTGGAAAATCTTCTCCAACTCGATTATTTACGCGATCTGGGTTGCCGGGAAGTTCAGGGCTACCTGTATAGTGAAGCCATCTCGGCTCAAGAAACTATAACTTTGCTGAAGAATCGCCCGGAAACGGGTCCTCACTTTACTCTGCCCCACTAACAGGCTGTTGAAAAACAGCCTGTGGAGCCCATGGACGGGCGACCAAAATCGAGGGCTGGTTTCTAAGTCCTTGATTTTGTGAG
>LLYT01000065.1 GCA_002049545.1 Deltaproteobacteria bacterium tcs-42
CGGATGCGGGAAAACCGCATGTCCGGTGGCAACGGAGGGCTTGGTCTTGGTGACAGGGCCATTCTATTCTCTGATTGTTCAACAATGCCTTGCGGCACCCATTCCAAGGGCCACTTTGCGCCGTCCATGGCCGTTCGACTGTCGCCACGGACGGCGACAGTCGAACGGCCATGGGTACCACAAGCCCCTATCAGTCGTGGTGGTGAATAGTTACGTTGTCCCTTCTATATTTTTACTGATAGCTCAATATTATTCTATTAAATCTGGCTATCTCCTCCACTCCACGAAAAATGCTAAAGCGTTCGGCAATCTCATCCATGAGGCTTATACGTCCCTGCCACTGGAGTTTTTGAACTCAACTGGATTACCAGATATTTTAAATTATATCCCCTGAAGCTTTTTATCCTTGACTTGTATCCGTGTCGATTGTCTAATGTCGACATTTGACGGACGGGAGAAGTTCAGAATTATGGTGTTTGTTAAAAAAACTTACAAAGATCAGGTCATCGATCATGTTTATCGACTTTTACTTGAAGGGGGATTAAATCCGGGAGACCAGCTGAAAGAGACTCTGTTGGCAGAGCAGATGGGGATCAGCCGGGCACCGATTCGTGAGGCGATGAAAGAACTGATCATGATTGGCCTGGTAGATTATCGCCCCCAGGTGGGTAATTTTATCCCGGTGTTTTCTCCTAAGCAGATTGTTGACAGCTATACCGCCCGTGGAGTCCTTGAGGGCTACGCAGTGATGAATTCCTGTGATCAATTTTCTGCGGAAGAGATTGACAAACTTGAAAATCTGGTAGGCCAGATGGAAAGTTATGCCGAAAAAGCCAAACATAAGATGGTCATTGAAACTGGCGGGGAATTTCACGATCTTTTGATCAGCAAGTGTGACAACGTCCAGTTGCTGGAATATACAGACAGACTCAGTCTTAAACTGCATATCCTGTTTTTTAAGTATTGGGCCAAGCTCTACAGTCCTGCTGAGATAGGTAGTCGGCATAGGGAAATTGTCGAAAGTGTAAAAGTTCAGGACCTGGATTTAATTGAGAAAGTGGTTCGACAACATTACGTTGAAACAGGATCAAAAATAGCAGAAATAGAAGATTAACGGATTCGGGGACAAAGTTTACCCTGAAGATTGACAACTCAACACACAAAAGACGAAGCCGAAAACGGTAGGGAGGAAAAGATGGCAGAAGAATGGGTTCAGCAGGTGCAGAACGAGGTTAACACCCTCGAAAAATTGGAAAAGTACATCAATGTAACAGATGATGAAAGAAAAGCGATCAACACTCTGAAAACCAAATGGGGAACAACTCCCTATTTCGCATCGTTGATGGACAAGGATGATCCGAACTGTCCGATCCGTAAGCAGGTCATTCCATCAATGAAAGAAAAAGTCAACGAATTCGGTATGGATGACTACCTGGTGTGGAAAGAAAACCGCGCTACTGAAGAAGTACGTCCTGACAGTATAGCTCGCCAGTATAAAGACCGTATCGCATTCACCGTTATCGAAGTTTGTGGTATTTACTGCCGCCATTGTTTCCGGCGTGAGATTGTGACCGAGGACGATCTGCAACTTCGTTTTGATGTGGAAGAAGGTCTGGCCTGGATTCGTGAACACAGTGAAATTCGCGATGTCCTGATTACCGGCGGTGATCCACTGCTGTTGTCAGACGATAAGCTGGAGTACCTGATCAGTAGTCTGCGTGAAATTCCCCATATCGAAATGATCCGTATCGGCTCCCGTTTGCCGATCGTTCTGCCGCAGCGAATCACGAATGGACTTATGAAGGCTATCGGCGGCTTTCACAAGGTGCCGGTTTGGATCAACACCCAGTGTAATAATGCGAAGGAACTTACTGAAGAGACCGAAAAAGCGATCTTCAAGCTGATGGGCGGTGGTATCAATGTTGGCAACCAGGCGGTTCTGCTCAAAGGGGTCAACGATAACGTACCAGCGTTCCGGGAGCTACACCAGAAACTGTTGCGTACCAGAATTCGCCCTTATTATGTTTTCTACTGTGAGCCTGCTCCGGGGATTGATCATTTCCGTACCCCGGTGGAGAAGGGGGCCGAGTTGATCCGTGATGCATTACGTGGGCATACCACTGGCCTGGCACAGCCTATGTATGTGCTGGCCACCAATATCGGCAAGATTCCACTGATGCCGGATTATTACATCATGGATAAGAACGATAAAGAATATACGTTGCGAAACCACTTGGGGCAGACAACAAAGATTCCAAATATGCCAGAGTAGCTAGCGGTAATATCCTTAGCAAGCTCGGGACTGTCCCCGATGGATCCAGGGATCGTCCCGGGTTTACTACACGTTGAATTATAAAAATAAGCGATGGAGGCTGCGGTCACAGCTTCCGTCAATGTAATGGACAGCTCGCCAAGGAGAGGCACCTATGAACTTACAGGATTTGCAGGAATTCATCGAAGAAAAGAGGGTCAAAAATATCGATCTGAAATATGTTGATCTGGTTGGCCGCTGGTATCATATCAATTTTCCGGCACGGCGGATCGGATATGTGATGGAAAATGGCATCCCTTTCGATGGCTCAAGTATTCCGGGAATGCGTAATGTCGAGTCTGGCGACTTGATTCTGATGCCCGATCTGGATACTGCCCGTTACGACCATTTTGACAGCAGTCCCAGTCCGACGGTTCAAATTATCTGTTCAATTCAGGAGGCTGATGCACCGGTGGGTTATAAAAAAGATCCTCGCAGTGTCGCAAAGCGCACCCTTGAATACCTGAAAGAGACCGGTATCGCCGACGATATTCTCTGGATTCCCGAGTTTGAGTTCAACCTTCTCAGTGAAGCGGTCTACTATAATACGACGCATAAATCGGGCTATCGCTTCTCCACCATGGAAAACAAGCAGGCATTGCCGTTTGAATATGAAGATCATGATGCCACCGCTTTGACCCATCGCAAGGGTTATCACCTCGATCGTCCTTACGACCGTAATGCCAGCGTACGTGAAGAGATCTCCGATTATATCGAGGAGCATATCTGCCCGATTCGTTACCATCATCACGAGGTTGGTATCAGCTCTCAGCAGGAGATTGAAACCGAACTTATTCCGTTTGAGCATGTCGGTGACAACATCATGTATATCAAGGATGCGATTCAGCAGATTGCTCGTAAGCGCAGTCTGACCGCAACTATGATGCCAAAACCGATGCATGGTGAGGCCGGGAATGGGATGCATTTCCATATGCAGCTGCGTAAAAATGGTAAAAATATCTGCTACAAAAAAGGGGGATATGCCGATCTCTCCGATGAAGCTCTCTATTTTATCGGCGGTATTCTTTATCATGGCCGCTCCCTGGTTGCATTGACGAATCCGAGTACCAATTCTTATAAGCGGTTGTTGCCAGGGTTTGAAGCACCGGTCAAATTGATTTTCGGTCTCGCCAATCGTAGTGCCGCCATCCGTATTCCCAAGTATGCCACCAGTGAAGAGAACAAGCGCTTTGAGTTCCGCACCGGTGATGCCACTTGTAATCCCTATTTGGCAACCAGTGCCCTGGTTATGGCGGGTCTCGATGGGATAAAAAATAAAATCGATCCATCTGACCACAATAACGGTCCGATTGATGAAAACATCTTCGATTGGCCCGAAGCAAAAAGTGCCGCGTTGCCAGCCATTCCGGCCAGTCTCGAAGAAGCTCTTCAGGAACTGCAGAGAGATCACGACTACCTGCTGCAGGGTGGAGTGTTCAGTAAGTCACTGATTGATGGTTTGATCGAGGAAAAAATGAAAGAGGTTGCCGAGGTTCACGAGCGTCCCACCCCGTATGAGATGAACCTCTATTTTAATTTGTAATTCTGGCGTCGGGGCGCACTGCTGTGCGCCCCGACTATCCCCATATATTAAGGAGAAAAACAATGTGTGACACGTCGCTTCCCGCAATCAGGGAACAGTTAAAACAGGCCTACAATACCAAACTGTTTTTTACCGACCTGAATGGCCGGTTGAAAAACCTTTCGGTCAACCCGAATGAAATTGAAAACATTATGGAGAATGGTGTCGGTATTGATGGCAGTTCGATTGCGGGAATAGCAACCGTTGACAACAGTGACCGGGTTTTGAAGCCGGTCATGGAGAGTTTTCGTCTGGTCGATTTTGGTGATCGCAAGATTGGTTTTTTTGTCGGACAACTGTTCAATCAGGATGGTTCAAGGACTTCGGTTGACCCACGCTATGCGTTGGAGCGTGCGGTTGAAAAAGCGGCAACTGAAAATGAAATGAAGTTTCTCATGGGGCCGGAGCATGAGTTTTTCCTGTTTAACAGTGATGAAATGAATGCCGATACCCATACCGATAAGCTCGATTATTTTAGTTCAGGAGCGAGTGACATCGGTGATGTTGTGCGGCAGGAAATTGTTAATGTGCTGGAAAGTTGTGGCGTCAAGTATGAAAAAACCCATCACGAAGTCACTTCATCACAGCATGAAATAAATCTTGAGCCCGGTGACCCACTCACTATCGCCGACCGGACAATTTTGTTTGAATTTGTCACCAAGGAGGTAGCAGCCCAGTTCAATCTGCACGCTACTTTCATGTCAAAACCGTTTACCGGTTTTAACCGGAACGCTTTTCATATTCATTGCTCATTTTCTGACCTTGACGGCAATGGCCTCTGTTACGACGAGAATTGTCCCCATGGATTGAGTGACAAGTTAATGCATTTCATTGGCGGACTAACCACCCATGCCCGGGCGATGTCGATTGTTCAGGCTTCGACAATTAATTCCTATAAAGCCTATGTTCTGGGCAAAGAAGCACCAATCGTCCGCGGCTGGGGATTACAGAATCGTAGCTCCATGGTGCGTATCCCTCATGCATTGTCAACCGGGGCAACCCGGATGGAACTACGTTGTCCCGATGCGACCGGTAATATTTATCTTCAGTTTGCTACCCTGATTTTTGCCGGGCTCGATGGTATTGAAACCAAGGCCGATGCCGGTCAGCCAGATATGGGCAGTACCTATAAACAAGAGACGCAGCTTAAAGTACTCGACGAGCGTTTCCTGCCACGCGATTTCTATCCAGCGTTGATGGAAGCGGAAAAGAGCACTTTTTTGCCCCAGGCGTTGGGGGAAGAATTATTTAACAACTACCTGAACATCAAGATTGCGCAGTGGGATGAATACCGGACCACCATCACCGATTTTGAGCATCAGAAATATATGCATATTTAAGGCGAAGCAGTCAGCCTGCCCCCCCTGTGACACAGGGGGATGACTTTACACACTTATTATTAGTGAAATGTGACGGCAAATCCTTTATCAACACGGGATTTGCCGTTTTTTTTGGTTTTTCCGGGATTACCTTGACACATCTTCCCGCTTGCCTTTAATGTATCAGCGCACTAGTACAGAATATGGTTTTGTCACTTGACAACTTTTATACCGTTAGAATGCCACAAAGGAGAAAGCCCATGGCGACACAATTTCTGGAAATGCCCGATAAGGATGGTTACTTCGGTGAATATGGTGGGCAGGTTATTCCACCAGAACTCAAGGCCATTATGGATGACATCAACGACTCTTATGAAAAGGTCAGAAAAACAGAGGCGTTTCAAAATGAGTTGCAAGCCCTTTATGCCGATTATGTCGGACGACCCAGCCCGATCTTTTTTGCCCGGCGTTTGAGTGAGCAGCAGGGTGGTGCACGGATTTTTCTGAAACGGGAGGATTTGAATCACACCGGCGCACATAAAATCAATCATTGCCTGGGTGAGGCCTTGTTGGCAAAGCATATGGGAAAAACCAAGGTGTTGGCTGAGACGGGTGCTGGACAGCACGGGGTCGCTCTGGCAACCGCTTGTGCACTGGTCGGTATCGAGTGTGAAATCCATATGGGTGAAATTGATATCAAAAAAGAACACCCCAATGTCACTAAAATGAAAATACTTGGTTGCAAACTGGTTCCGGTCAGCCGGGGAACAAAAACTTTAAAGGATGCGGTTGACAGTGCATTTGAAGAGTATGTGAAGGATCCCGTCAATTTTTTCTATGCCATTGGTTCTGTGGTCGGTCCCCATCCATTTCCAAAAATGGTGCGTGATTTCCAGACGATCGTCGGGATTGAAGCACGGGAGCAGTTCCAGGCAAAACAGGGGCGTCTGCCCGAATATGTTATGGCCTGCGTTGGTGGTGGTTCAAATGCCATCGGGCTGTTTACCGCATTTCTGGGTGATGAAGAGGTCAAAATGATCGGAGTGGAACCTGCTGGCAAAGGATTGGATACACCAGATCATGCTGCCACTTTGACTTTGGGCAGTAAGGGTGCAATCCACGGATTCGAATGCTATAACCTGCAGGACAAAGAAGGGCAGCCACTACCTGTCTACTCCATCGCCTCTGGTCTGGACTACCCCGGAGTTGGCCCACAGCATTGCTATCTGAAAGATATTAAGCGGGTTCAATATGAGACAATCGATGACAAAGAGTGCCTCGACGCATTTATGACTTTATCGCGCCTCGAAGGGATTATTCCCGCTTTGGAGAGTGCTCATGCCGTTGCTTATGCAATGAAATTGGCGAAAGAGCTGTCAGCAGATCAAACTATCCTGATCAACATGTCGGGTCGTGGTGATAAAGATGCCGATTTTGTGGCTGAGGCTCTGTCACTCTAAAACAAAAGCTATAGATACCAGCAACACTTGAGGTAGCTATGAATGCGGCTTTCATTATTTTTGACGATGTATCGGGGACTCAAGATCTTCGTTTTGATCCTGATTTAATCAATGTTGGGTCGAATCCCCCGCGGCTTGCTGCGTTAATCACATGTAGGGTGGGCACCGCCCACCACCTGTGATTGGTGACGCAAAATCTGGTGGGCAGTTGCCCACCCTACAGAATTTCGATACCCCGCTGCTTGCGGCGGGGTAGTTCATCATAAAACCAGATCCTTTGTGAGTTGGCTATGGAGTGATATCAACAAGACTTGACCACCATCAAAGTGATATCATCGTCTTGAGAGTGCCCCCCCCTGAAGTTGTTCAGCTCTGTGATAAGCTGTTCGGCAATGCTGTTAGCGCTACTGTCAGCATGTCGAATCAATAGTTCGGTGACCCTTTCGGTGCCGAACATCTCTCCGGCCATATTTTGGGTTTCCCAGATGCCATCGGTACCTATCAGCAGGATATCTCCAGCAGTGAACTTTATCGTTGGGGATATTTTGTATTGAGTCCCTTCGATAATTCCCAACGGAATCCCCGAGCTGTAAAGTTGGTCAACCTGGCCATTGGTTCGATAGAGGAAAATCGGGGCATGTCCTGCCGATATCCACCGGAGTGATTTTTCTTTCGGGTCAAGAACTCCATAAAACAGAGTCATGAAAGAGGCATCAGCGGTGCCGCGGCAAAGATGGTCGCTGAGCTTACGAATCAAGGTCTCCAGATCAGACCTATGACGATCAATCAGTGAGCGGAGAACCCCACGTGCGGTTGCCATGACCAGCGCGGGGCCAATGCCGTGTCCGGAAACATCACCGACGGCCAGGCCGAAATACTGTTGATCTGAATATTTCAATTCGATGAAGTCGAAATAATCGCCTCCCGTTTCATCGCAGTAGAGGCTCAATCCTGCCAGATCAAAGTTGGGGCAGGCGGGTGCCGAAGCAGGAAGTAACCGTTGTTGGATTTCCTTGGCCAGACCCAGGGACTGTTTCATCTGCTCCCTTTCTTTGAGCCTGTTTCCCATTCCGTTAAAAATATTTCCAAGGTCTTCAAGCTCGTCTCTGGTCTGAATCTTGACTCTGGTATCAAAGTTACCTTCAGCAAGCTGGTTCGCAGCAGTTGCCAGCTGCATGACCGGTTGGGTTACTTTACGGGAACGGACGATCGCCAGCAGGATGGCAGCAGCGACAACGATGACTGTCAGTGTTGCGCTGATTGTCAGGCTCAAAGAAATCTGCTGGTTGACATATTCTTCTGCATCGACCGCCTGGGCAAGGACTTGCTGGTAGGGGACAATCACCAGAGGAAAAGGTTCATCGTAATTTCGCGAACCATAAGCCCAGAGAGCTTCCTGCCCCTTGTATTTGATTTTTCTGACGGCGGAGTTTCCGCGCATAAGATCCTGTTGAAAATCTTGCAATTGTGGAGCGGTAATATCCAGATATTCATGCTTTATCGGCATTCGCCAATCTGCAGAACGGTTCTCGCCTCGGTTGCTAAGCAGTATCTCCAGTTGCTGCATCGGATCGGGGGAATCTTCATGATAAACGAGAATCATCCTTTCAGCGTCGGACCACTCAGGTGGAATGTCCCAGTCGGCAAAGAATTGTCGATAGTCGATATCCAGGGCAGTGACTCCTGCTAATCTCCCATCTCCGTCATAAATCGGTCTTGAAAAGGTCAAAATAAGAGCGCCAGTGGTTACATCTGTCAAGGTATGTTGGGTCGGCTCACCCATCAACACCGCATCTTTGTACCATTGACGTTGCCGAGGGTCGTAATCGACCGGGTAGCCCCCTTTGCCCGGATAGCTGGAGTGGATACCAGATCGCAACGTTGTATATTGCCAGAGGAACAGATCGGGTTGGATGTCGTGCAAGGTTTTGTAAATTTCAGGCATGGTGCTTAGCTGGTTGAGTTCGTTTGTGATCTTCTGATTTTTTTCCCCTTCAACCAGGAAAATAGTCTGTTGGGAGTAAGAGACCGGGATAGGCAGCAGCTCTCCATCGAGATTGTTACGACGTTGGTAATTTTCTGTCGTCAACAGATCCTTTGGCTGGCGTTGTGGAGATGTGTAGTCGGTAGAAAAAAATATCGGATCGGGGTGCTCTGGAGGGGGGGAAGACAATCTGGCTTCAACTGCCTGTGCCTGGTTCTGCAGGGTCAGCAGTGCCATCGCTTTATCACGTTTGAGAATCCGACTATAGTCATCGACCAGAGCGTGGAGGAGCCTGGTAGCACTATTGTTGAGAAGTAAGCGGGTATCGTGGGCAAGTTTGTTTCCAAAATGGATCATTGAGGCACGTTGGAAAATAAAACTTAGACTCAGCGGTACGAGTGTGATGGCCAGTAACAGAATCAGAAATCTGGTGCGAAACTTCATAAAACCCCCAAATTTAAGCTTGTATTGCAGTTTCGCACCAGAGTGGTCGTTCGTCCAGTATTTTCTATTCCTTCAACCAGTGCAGTATCGCTGCCTGTTCTTCTGACCACTGCTCACCAAGGCGCAACTCCAGAAAATCTTTAAACAAACTGGCAAACATTTGTTCGCCTTCTTCAACGCTGGTGATTTTAGTGAAAAAGGCCGCTTCAGCCTCCGCTTGTGGATCATCATTCGGATCTTTTTCTGGGCGGATCATGGGGGTGCGGTAGCTGCCGAACTGAAATTTTTCTCCCTTCAGAGTCAGTTTCCAGCCATCATCTTCATTTTGTTGAAAGAGGATTGTTGCCTCTTCAAGCTGCTTCCCCTGGCGAAGCGCCGCTTTGACTTCCAGGTAATGATCCTGTGGCCCTGCGACAACAATTTTTTGAACCCCTTCGTGGCCACCACCGACCAAAACCAGACGTTTATCCAGAAAGGCGGTAAATGGTTGTTTCTCGATTAACGGACCGGATGTTGTGACCTGATAGCTGGACACCGAATTGAGGGTACGATAGAGGAGCCACTGTAGAAAATCAACACCCAGCCAGCGGTTGGCTTCGATCTGTTCCAGAATACTTTCGGTCTGTGCGCGATTGGCTTGTTGTAGCGGTTCACGTAGTTGATCTGGAAGGATTTGTTCCGCACGGGCTAATGGGTGAAACAACTCTAAGCGTAACCCGGGGAAGGTCTGGTGAAATAGCCCCTGGAAACTGTCAATGGTATTCTGGCTCAGAGAGCAGAAGCGGAGCAGCTGCCGATCCGTATCCCAGATTACATCATAAAACGAGGGAGTCGGCAGGGTCCGTGCCAGGAGTGCACTGCGTGCCTGTTCACGAATCTGTTCTTTCTCCCCTTTTGGGACGTAGTTTAAAGTTGATTTTTCCGCCAGAAATTGTTCGCACAGTTGCATGACCTGTCTTTTCAGCAACGCTGCAGGAATTCTGCGGCGATCTTGACGTAAGCTGAAACAGAGATAATGATCGCGCCAACAGCTGGATTGAGTGCTGAATTCGCTGCAATCATAATCATCCAGCTGAACCCAGCCGGTCGATAGTTCATCGGTCGACTGGTCAATGGAGCGGAATCCTTCTGCTGCCAGTTTTTCCTGAAGCTCCTGGTACTTTTCTTGTGGATTGAGCGAGCCGGTCACTTGAAAATAACAAACACTGGCGGATGCGGCCAGAAAGCCCATGGTAATCTCCTTTTAAATGATAACTGGAATATTTTGAATTCAATCAATGGTACATATTTGTGGCATTGATTGTCGATAGGTCGTTCAGGGGGTTGTTAACGATGAAAATAATAATAATGCCCACCGAACCCTTTGCGGAAGTTCTGGTTGTGTTCGGCGAGCTGCAGAAGCAATTGATTGAGGGTAGCTTCGTTTAATAAGCCCCGCTCGACGAAATAGCGCCCCATTTGTTTTTGTTGGCTTCGTTGGTAAAAGAGAAGGGTGCGAACCTGAAGCTGGTCAAGCAGGCCCAGTTGCTCCGCCCGTTCACCAAACTTATGAGTGCCGCCACGGTGGCTGATAATATCATGGATATTGTTTTCGTCCAGCCAGCCCCAGCGTCTGGCAATTTCCCCCAGGGCGGGTCGCTGTCGCCGTTGCCAGGAAATTGCCGAGATCATGGCACTGAAAGGGATCATTCCCTGATAATAGAGGAACAGGCCAAATTGCATTGGTCGTGCTGGCAGTGGACCGCGCCGTTGCTGACGATCGGGCGGACCTTGCCGGCGGTGTTTTGTTTGTGCGGATGCCGGGTAGTTGCGAGAAAAATGTCCAGAGGGGAATGATTTTCGCTGCTTGAGATACGTCAGCACTGTTTGATGGGCCTGGTTTAAATCCTGAAAGAGGCGCTGCTGTTTTGTGCGGGTGGTCACCGCAGCTATTGCAAAGCGATCAGGGTGGGTTATTTTTGCTTTCCTACGATAGGCTGAGCGAACGCCGGCGGGTTGCAGGTAAAAGAGAAAGTCTCTGTTTAGCTGGAGTTCAGGGCCGAACAGGGTTCGACATGCTCGGAAAACTTCAGTTTCTGTGACCTGCGGCATGAGGCGTTTCCTGGTTGTGGAGTTGGTCGAGTGAAGCGTCATTCAGCTTAGGTTTTTATAGCCTAGAAAGTCGTTATTGTCCATCCTGAAACACTGGGTAAGGGAGGTGTTTTACTATTTTTTATTATTTTTCGCGATGAAATTATCAATCCGCTGCTGGTCTTCACTCAGGATATTGATAAAGCGCATCCCTGCAGTCATGGCCGATTCATCCTCCTGGTAAGACCAGACGATTTCCGCTATGGCACAAATCGGTGGTTTGCTATCCTCCAGGTTGATAAGAACCAGACAGAGCTCTCCCTGGTCAGCTGGTGGCTTGATAGCAAATCGTATTCCTCCAGAGCTGATATTGATTCGACTTGACTTGAAGCCAGAAAAAACCAGAGGAGCCTCCGGGCTGTAGAGAACCTTAATGTTTTTTTCCCAGATCTCTCGCATTGTTTGCAGGCTATTGGCGGCGCGGCTGAAACGGATGCCGAGTTGGCAATTAAAACGCTGGCTGATGCGACGTTGAAACATCTGTAGGTCGGGGTTAAGTTTTAAAGCAAACTGATTTCCATCAATTTTTTCCTTAAAGCTTCCCGTGGTTCGTATCCCCAATCCCATTGCTTCAGTACTGATCTCGAAAGGAAGTCCTTCACTGAAGGGATATTGTTCAACCGCATCATCGCCGTAAGGCAAGGAGAGGACAAGAGAATCCTCCTCCAGAGAAACGACAAATACCGTCATCAACTCTGTGCGAACATCCTGCACTGAATCACTCTGTGCTTTGAGCAGCAGCTGTTGGCCTGATTTGAAGTAGCGTTGATAGTTCATACTGTTCATCCTATTTGGTTGTTACTGAATCAGCATATACTAGCGTTTTTCACAGATAAGAACAAACCAAGAATTAAATATCGTGGAAAAAATTGTATATTGAAATAAAAGTTAAAAACCTTACCAAGTTAAGGTAGAGTTTCGGTCTTCTCAGGTGGAGGTATTTAATGCCAAAACAGACAAATTACTATTTTGTGGTGACTGCTCCAGGTTTTGAAAATATCTGTGCCCAGGAACTCGTGGCTCTCGGGATTCAACCATTCAATATCATCCGGGGAGGTGTCGAATTCGAAGGGGGGTTGCGGGAACTGTATCTGGCTAACCTGTGGTTGCGTAGTGCTTCACGGATATTGGTTCGCTTGGGAGAGGTGGTTGCTCGTGATTTTCCGATCCTTTTTAAACGATTGTCGCGCTTGCCGTGGGGACGTTTTGTCAAGCCCGATACCCCCCGTGAGGTTCGGGTTGTCAGTCGTGCTTCCAGGTTGAACCACACGGGTCGGATCGCAGAGGTTTGTGAGGCTGCACTGGTTAAATCTCTCGGCGGACAAAGTGAAAGTTCGCATTCGCCACAGAAGATTTTTCTCAGGATGAATGATGATCGTTGTCAGGTCTCTATCGATAGTTCTGGAGAGCATCTGCATCGGCGTGGTTATCGGCAGGCCAGAGTCGCAGCACCATTGCGCGAAACCCTGGCTGCCGGTTGCCTGTTGGCATGTGGTTATAATGGCTCATCTCCTCTGCTAGACATGATGACCGGCTCAGGAACCTTTGCGATTGAAGCAGCATTGATTGCATTACAGCGTGCTCCGGGAAAGGAGCGAAAATTTGCTTTTATGGACTGGCCGAAATATCGTCCGGGACTCTGGCGGCAACTTTTGTTCGAGGCACAACGGGAAGAAAAGTCAGAAACTCCTGCCCCGATTTTAGCGGTTGATAATAATCCGAAAGCGATTGCAGCGGCACAGAAGAACGTCGAGATGGTTGGTCTGGATGGCGTTATTCAGCTTTCCTGTGGAAATATGCAACATTTGCAACCGAAATTTCCCCGTGGATTGATGATTTGCAATCCCCCTTACGGAGAGCGACTCGGTAAAAATGCGCGTTTAAAATCGCTGTACCACGATTTAAGTCAGGTTTATGGAGATGTTTTTGCCGGGTGGCAAGGGGCAATCATTGGTCCTGAATCTGAACTGATGAAAGTCACCGGTCTCTCCTTTTCTCCCTTGCTCCGTTTTACAAACGGCGGGATTAAGGTCGCATTGCTGAAAAAGTCTTGACTTCAGTTTGGGCAACGGGTATACGTTTCAATTCTTGTGGAGGGAACTTCGCAAAGATAGAAAAGAAAGCGGGGTGGTTGTCAGTGGAAATCACTGTTATTGATGGTAACGTCGAAAAAGCTATTAAGGTTCTCAAGCGTAAGTTGCAGCAAGAAGGCCTTTTTCGTGAGATGAAACAACGTAAATTTTACGAGAAGCCAAGCATCAAGCGTAAGCGTAAAGAGAAAGAAGCACAGCGTCGTTTACGGAAGAAGCAACGTGCGATGAAACGGTTTAATTGATTTATGCCGGGTATTTATAAAAAAGCCGATCCTGTTTCAGGATCGGCTTTTTTTTGGGTTGGGCCAGCGGAATGCTAATCGCTGGTTCTGCACAATTTAAATGGTATTGTCGGTTATTTAGGCCAATACTGCAGGTTTATTCCCGAAATTTTTTCAGCAATACGGACAACCTGGTGGCTGTAACCGTATTCATTATCGTACCAGACATAGAGAACGCAACGATTTCCTTGAACGATGGTGGCGAGTGAATCGACGATCCCGGCATAGGATGAACCAACCATGTCGGTTGAAACCGCTTCTGGTGAATTGGTGAAGTCGATTTGATTCTGTAGTGGTGATTCCAAAGACATGTCGCGCAGGTAGTTGTTCAATTCCTCAACGCTGGTATCTTGATTCAAGGTGAGATTGAGGATTGCCAGCGAGACATTGGGAGTGGGGACCCGGATTGCATTTCCCGTGAGTTTTCCCGCAAGTTCTGGCAGGGTTTTGGCGACGGCTTTAGCTGCGCCAGTTTCGGTGATAACCATATTTAATGGGGCACTGCGGCCACGTCGTTCCTTATTGTGATAGTTGTCGATCAGATTCTGGTCATTAGTATAACTGTGGCAGGTTTCAATGTGGCCAGCTTCGATGCCAAACTTATCGTTAACCGCTTTAAGAACGGGAACAATTGCATTGGTGGTGCAACTGGCTGCCGACAGGACTGCGTCATTGGTTTCGAGAAGTTCATTGTTGACGCCATAGACCACATTAGGGATATCTCCCTTTCCCGGTGCGGTCAAAAGGACCTGGGATGCCCCTTTGGTTTTGACGTGCCGGCCGAGTCCTTCACGGTCACGCCATTTTCCTGTGTTGTCAATGACAAGAGCATTTTCTATCCCATACTGGGTGTAATCGACATCCTCAGGTCTATCGGCATAAATGATTCGAATCATATTGCCGTTAGCAATAATGGCATTTTCTTCCTTATCGATTCTGATCGTTCCTTTGAAGTGGCCGTGGACTGAATCACGACGCAGCAGGCTGGCACGTTTAGCCAGATCATCATCGCTGCCTTTGCGCACTACAGCTGCTCGCAGGCGAAGTTCATTGCCGCCACCAGCTTGTTCAATCATGATTCTGGCGATCAGGCGGCCAATGCGACCGAATCCATAGAGGACAACATTGCGGGGTTCACTTAACTGGTGATTTTTACCGGTATTCAGATCTTTCAGTTGCTCGGCAACGAAAATTTTTATATCGCCGCTATCTGCTTGTTGATAACGCATGACCAGTTTAGCCAGATCGACTTTTCCTGGAGCAAGGTCCATCTCAGCCATGGCTTGTATTATAGGGTAAGTATCCTTGACCCAGATTTCTTCGTTGATGATTTGCCGGGCAAAACGGTGTGCTCGTAATATATCAATCGTTGATTGGTTGACCAGGGTGCGGTCAAAGACGGTACAAATAATATCTTGATCTCGATACAGTTTTCCGATCAGCGGGGTCATTGCTTCGGCAATCGCCTCGCGTTCTTTCCACTCCTTGAAATACTCGTCTGTTTTTGTGTCGACCATGATCAGCCTAACCTTTCATAGATTTGGATTGATTTCAGCATCTTTTCTGAGCTTTTTATGCCTTTTGAACGTGCGTATGTTAATTGAACTTAAACACTATTGCAACGTTCTTGAAGCCGATAAAATTAATCTGGATGTAACGGGCGACTCGCAGCCCGTTTCCCTCAGTGACGGTGACAGTCCGTCCCTGTGTAACCGTGAGAGACATAGGAGGCCAACATCAGGATTATCACTCCGGGTAGCACCTCCCCGTCGCACCCATCGAACGGGGTTGCCGGAGGTAAGTAACTCGCTACGTCGTGAGGCGGGCGGGAGAAG
>LLYT01000066.1 GCA_002049545.1 Deltaproteobacteria bacterium tcs-42
ATCGTAGAACTCCCCGAAGGTGTAGAGATGGTTATGCCCGGCGATAATATTGCCATGACAGCCGAGTTGATCACCCCGATCGCCATGGATAAAGAACTGCGCTTTGCAATCCGCGAAGGTGGCCGCACCGTCGGTGCTGGTGTGGTAAGCGAAGTTGTCGAGTAGGAAACAGAAAAATTCGTGAGACATCCCCTCCTGGTTAGCACCGGGAGGGTACTATGAGGTAAGCGCTATGCGTGACATTGTCACTCTTGCTTGTACTGAGTGCAAGCAGCGGAATTATACAACAACAAAAAATAAGCGAAACACTCCAGACAAAATGGAGTTTAACAAATACTGTCGCTTCTGCCGTAAGCATACCCCGCATAAAGAGACAAAGTAACCGGGTTTGCGGCTGATAGCTGGAAAAGAGTAGTAGGCCAGTAGCTCTAACGGCAGAGCACCGGACTCCAAATCCGGGTGTTGGGGGTTCGAATCCCTCCTGGCCTGCCAAATTTGTAATATAGGACCTGAATGAGGCTGGTACTGCGATGATTGGAAAATTAAACGAGTTTCTTGCCAACGTCAAATTAGAGCTCAAAAAAGTGACCTGGCCATCGAAAAAAGATGCCTACGCATCGACAACGATTGTCATTGTGGTGGTTTTGGTATGTGCAGTCTTTCTTGGTGGTGTTGATGTGATACTTTCGCGCCTTATCCGTTTGATTCTCGGTTGAGGAGAAATAGGACTTGACCATGGCAATGAAGTGGTACGGCGTGCATACCTATTCAGGGTATGAAAATAAGGTTAAGCTCAATCTCGAAGAGCGAATTCGCTCTATGGGGTTTGAAGAAGAGTTCGAAGAGGTCTTGATTCCATCGGAAACTGTGGTTGAAGTGCGCAAGGGCGAACGTAAAACTTCGACGCGCAAGTTTTTCCCCGGTTATATTCTGGTGCGAATGGAACTCAATGATGAGACTTGGCATGTTGTGACCGGCACGTCAAAGGTAACGGGATTTGTCGGTGGTGGACACAACCCCCCGCCAATTTCTGATGCCGAGGTCGCCAAAATTACCAACCGTATGGTTGAGGGTGTCGATAAGCCAAAACCCAAGGTTGAATTTGAAATTGGTCAGACGGTTCGTGTCGTCGATGGGCCATTTCTTAATTTCACCGGTATCGTCGAGGATGTTCGCCCTGATCGTGGCACATTGAGGGTTATGGTTAGTATTTTCGGTCGGGTTACTCCCGTCGAGTTAGAATTTATACAGGTTGAAAAAACCAGCTAGGCTGGGATACGTTTCGTTCGTTTAAGGAGTCAGTAATGGCCAAGAAAATTATTGGACAGATTAAATTGCAGATCCCTGCTGGAAAGGCGAATCCCTCGCCACCAGTTGGTCCCGCGCTCGGACAGCACGGGGTTAATATTATGGAATTCTGTAAAAATTTTAACGCAAAGACTCAGGATCAGGATGGTTTAATTATTCCTGTCGTAATTACCGTTTATGCTGATCGTTCCTTCTCCTATATTACCAAGACGCCACCGGCTGCCGTTTTGCTGTTGCGTGCAGCGAAGCTGAAAAAAGGTTCCGGGGTTCCAAATAAAGAGAAGGTAGGCAAGGTCACCCATGATCAGGTGCTTGAAATTGCGCGCCTGAAAATGCCTGACCTGAATGCTTTCTCGGAAGAGGCTGCCACGCGGATTATTGAAGGTACTGCACGCAGCATGGGAATTGAAGTCGCCTGAAACGGCGAGTAGTGGAGATAGAAGATGGCAACAGGTAAAAACACCAAAAAAGCAAAAGAGCTGATTGATCGTACCCGGCTCTACGGGATTGACGAAGCTCTTGAATTGATCAAAAAGGGCTCCTTTGCGAAGTTTGATGAGTCGGTAGACGTCAGTGTCCGCTTGGGTGTTGACCCGCGTAAGGCGGATCAAATGATTCGTGGAGCACTGGTCCTGCCCAATGGTCTTGGCAAGTCGGTTCGGGTTCTGGTCTTTGCGAAGGGTGAAAAGGCACAAGAAGCTGAAGCTGCTGGTGCTGATTTCGTCGGCGCCGACGATCTGGCAGAGAAGATCAAAGATGGCTGGTTTGATTTTGATACAGCAATCGCCTCTCCGGACATGATGGGTGTTGTCGGTAAAATCGGGCGGGTTCTTGGACCGCGCGGATTGATGCCTAACCCTAAAGTTGGGACTGTCACCATGGATGTGGGGCGCGCAGTTGAAGAGGCAAAGTCGGGTAAAGTTGAGTACCGTGTAGAAAAAGCCGGTATCATCCATGCTCCGGTTGGTAAGGTCTCTTTTGATGCACAGAAGCTTAAAGAGAATATCGTTTCTCTGGTTGATGTTTTGATCAAGGCAAAGCCGTCAACAGCCAAGGGGATTTACCTGAAAAAAGTGACACTCGCGAGTACCATGGGTGCTGGTATTAACCTTGATATTGTTCAATTACAGTCTTTAATCAAGTAAATAGTGACTTGACTTACAGGCTCAGAGTCAAAGACAGCAGGTATGCAAAGCATTTAATGGCTTGACCACCTGCCGAGGCTGTCGGGTGCTGTGGCGACTGTGTCGTCTCTCCCCCCTCAACTTGACTTGGGCGGGATTTTGATATCCCAAGATCTTAAAGAAAGGAGGAGAGTATATGAATAGAACGGAAAAAGAACAGGTCGTTCAGGAGTTGGCGCAACGTTTGGCTGATACTCAGGCAACATTTCTTGCCGATTATCGTGGTATTAATGTTGAGCAGGCAACTCAGCTTCGCCGTGAGCTGGTTCAGGCTGGAGTTGAGTATCGGGTTGTCAAAAACAACTTGTTGAGGTTGGCTGCAAAGGGAACTCCATCTGAGGGGCTTCAGTCCTATTGCGCTGGTCCGACTGCCATCGCCTTGTCGGGTGATGATCCGGTTGCTCCGGCCAAAATTCTCAGTAAATACGCTAAGCAAATTGACGCATTTGAGCTGAAAGCTGGTGTTCTCAGCGGGCAGATGCTGTCAGTTGCTGAAATCGGTGCTCTGGCGGATCTGCCAAGTCGCGAAGAGTTGCTGGCAAAAGCATTGAGTACTATGAATGCTCCAGTTTCCAATTTTGTTGGAACCATGGCCGCAATCCCACGTTCATTGGTTCAGGTTCTGGGCGCTATCGGTGAGAAAAAGGCTGCTTGATTTTAACTAACAGTAAATAAAATACCTATATTCAGGAGAAAAAAATGGCTGATGTGACAAAAGAACAAGTTGTAGAATTTATTGAGAATATGACAGTTTTGGAAATGTCTGAGTTTGTCAAAGAGCTCGAAGATAAATTTGGTGTTTCTGCTGCTGCGCCAGTTGCCGTCGCTGCTGCTCCTGCTGCTGGCGAGGCTGCTGCTGCTGAAGAACAATCAGAGTTTGATGTTATTCTGACCGCTTTTGGTGATAAGAAAATCAATGTTATCAAAGCTGTTCGTGCTATTACCGGTCTTGGCCTGAAAGAAGCCAAAGAGCTGGTTGATGGTGTCCCCGGGACGGTTAAAGAGGGAGCCTCTAAGGAAGAAGCAGAGGATATTCAAAAGCAACTTGAAGAAGCCGGCGCCAGTGTGGAGCTGAAATAGTCAGCTCTAACGACTATTTTGTTCTTAGCCAAGGTCGCCTTGTGCGGCCTTGGCTATTGTTGTTGACAACTCGGTATGTTTACCGGGATGGACCTGTTTTTGGGCCCAGAGTGGTGTCTGTTTAGGTCTTATTTTAGTACAGGCCTGTAATTCCGACCCCCCAAAGGAGAAACCATGGCGTATTCGTTTGCGAATAATCCGCTCCTCAGGAAGCATTTTGCAAAGGTGACGAATATCATCGATATTCCAAACCTGATCGATATACAAAAAACTTCATATAAAAGATTTTTACAGCTAGATTTACCCTCATCCGAGCGCAAGCAGAGTGGACTGGAGTCGGTATTCCGGTCAGTTTTTCCAATCCATGATTTTAGTGATACCTGCTCCATGGAGTACGTGTCCTATGGCTTGGGTGCGCCAAAGTATGATGTTGAAGAATGCCATCAACGTGGGATGACCTACGCTGCTCCAATAAAAGTCAAAGTGAGACTGGTGACCTGGGATGTTGACAAGGATGCCGGGACTCAGTCGATTCGCGATATCAAAGAGCAAGAAGTTTATTTTGGTGAAATTCCATTGATGACCGAAAATGGAACTTTCATCATTAATGGCACCGAGAGGGTCATTGTCAGTCAATTACATCGTTCTCCGGGGGTTTTCTTTTCTCATGACAAGGGGAAAACACACTCCAGTGGAAAAGTCCTCTTTAGTGCCCGCGTGATTCCCTACCGGGGATCCTGGTTGGATTTTGATTTTGACCATAAGGATCTACTCTGGGTGCGTATTGACCGCCGCCGCAAGCTGCCAGCGACGGTTCTGTTGAAAGCTCTTGGCTATACAACCGAAGAATTGCTCCGCTATTACTACGATCTGGAAGAGGTTTCCTGGAACGGCAAAGAATACAGCAAGAAGGTCAACTTTGATCTTCTGGCAGGTAAGCGTGCCACTTCAGACGTTCTCTCCAGCAGTGGTGAGGTGCTGGTCAAGGCCAACCGTAAATTTACCCGTGCAGCGATACGTAGGCTCAATGATGAAGGAATTGAATCAATCCCGATTACTGCAGAAGAACTGGTTGGTCAGGTCGTAGTCAGCGATATCGTTGATGAGACAACCGGCGAGGTCATTCTTGAATGTAACGGTGAGCTGTCTGAAGCGAAGCTCGAGGAGTTGCGCGAAAAGGGGATTAACAACTTCTCTACCCTCTATATTGATCACCTTTATGTCGGTTCTTATTTGAGTGATACTCTGCGGGTTGATAAGGTTGAGACCGCTGAGGACGCTATTATTGAGATCTTCCGCCGTTTACGCCCTGGGGATCCTCCGACAATCAGAACCGCAACGAATTTGTTTGAAAGCTTGTTTTTCAATGCAGATCGTTATGATATCTCTGCTGTTGGACGTTTAAAGCTCAACCATAAACTGGGACTTGACAGCCCATTGGAGCTTTCGACACTGACCAAAGAAGATATCCTTAGCGTTGTGCGCTATCTGGTTGGCCTGCGCAATGGTAAGGGGGCTATTGACGATATTGACCACTTGGGGAATCGTCGCGTTAGAGCTGTCGGTGAACTGCTTGAGAATCAGTACCGTGTCGGCCTGGTGCGGATGGAACGTGCGATCAAAGAGCGGATGAGTTTGCAGGATGTTGATAGCTTGATGCCCCACGATTTGATTAATTCTAAGCCGGTTTCTGCGGTGGTTAAGGAATTTTTCGGATCATCACAGCTTTCTCAGTTTATGGATCAGACCAATCCCCTTTCTGAGGTCACCCACAAGCGTCGCATGTCGGCTCTCGGACCTGGTGGTTTGACCCGCGAGCGAGCTGGCTTTGAGGTGCGTGACGTTCACCCGACTCATTACGGGCGGGTTTGTCCGATCGAAACTCCGGAGGGGCCGAATATCGGCCTGATTGCTTCTTTGTCAACCTATGCCAGGATCAATGAATATGGCTTTGTTGAGACCCCCTACCGAATTGTTAACAACGGGCAGGTCAGTTCCGAAATCAAATACTTTTCGGCACTCGAAGAGGAGGGGCATTCGATTGCTCAGGCAAACGCCCCCCTTGATGATCAGGGTGGATTTGTTAATGACCTTGTTAATGTGCGTCAGGCGGGTGAGTTTCTGCTCCTGGCACCTGACAAGATCGATTTGATGGACGTGTCTCCCAAGCAGATCGTTTCGGTTGCCGCGGCACTCATCCCGTTTCTGGAAAATGACGATGCTAACCGGGCTCTGATGGGTTCGAATATGCAGCGACAGGCGGTACCGCTGTTACGGGCCGATGCTCCACTTGTCGGGACCGGCATGGAGCGGATTGTCGCCCATGACTCAGGTAATTCAATTGTTGCTCGACATGATGGCGTTGTAGAAAGTGTCGACGCTGATCGAATCGTCATCCAGATTGATGATAAAGATATTGATGAAACTGGTACCGGTGTCGATATTTACAACTTATATAAGTTCAGTCGCTCCAATCAAAATACCTGTATTAACCAGAAGCCGATCGTGAAAATTGGTGATCGGGTTACTGGCGGCGATGTTATCGCTGATGGGCCCTCGACCCAATGGGGGGAGCTGGCTCTAGGTCAGAACGTCCTGGTCGCCTTCATGCCGTGGCACGGGTACAACTTTGAGGACTCCATCCTTATTTCGGAAAAACTGGTTCAGGATGACCGCTATACCTCAATTCACATTGAAGAATTTGAGTGTGTTGCGCGTGATACTAAACTTGGTAAAGAAGAGATCTCTGATGATATCCCAAATCTGGGTGAAGACGCTTTAAGCGATCTCGACGAGTCGGGAATTATCCGTATCGGAGCCAGCGTTAAAGCAGGGGATATTCTGGTTGGTAAAATCACCCCCAAAGGGGAAACTCAATTGTCGCCTGAGGAGAAGTTGCTAAGAGCGATTTTTGGGGAAAAGGCTGGCGACGTCAGAGATACTTCGTTACGGGTTCCACCGGGTGAAGAGGGTGTTGTTATCGGCGCCCGGGTTTTCTCCCGGAAAGGCTTTGATAAAGATGCCCGGACTGAGCAGATCGAGGCGCGAGAGATTGAGAAGTTAATCAAGGATCGTGAGGATGAGATCCGGGTTCTGCGTAAGTCAACACGCAATAAAATCCGTTCATTGCTGGTTGGTTTGACCGCTGCGGTCGCAATTGAGGATGAAGCGGGTAAAGCTTTACTGCCAAACCGCCGTAAAATTTCTGAAGAGACCTTTGACAAAGTTCCATTCGGTCGTATCCGCGAAATCTCTGTGACTGGCAGCAATGATGTTGAAGAGAAAATCGGTAACATGCTGGATCGTCTAACCGAGCGGGAGCAACTGATTACGGCTGTCTTTGACGACAAAATTGATAAATGTAAGCGTGGTGATGATCTCCCGCCCGGTGTTATCAAAATGGTCAAGGTTTATATTGCCATCAAGCGTAAGCTGCAGGTTGGTGACAAGATGGCTGGCCGGCACGGTAACAAAGGTGTCCTGTCGCGAATCCTTCCGCAGGAAGATATGCCTTATATGGATGATGGGACCCCGGTTGAAATTGTCCTGAATCCCCTCGGTGTTCCTTCCCGGATGAACGTTGGTCAGATCCTTGAAACCCATCTTGGGTTGGCGGCCCGGGGATTGGGTAATCAGATCAGGACAGTGCTTGAGGAACAGTACAGTGAGGAAGCTCTAAAAAAGCAGATAAAAACCGCCTATAATGATAACGAACTTGAGAGCTTCATTGATGGTTTGAATGAGGATGACCTCAAGGTTCTGGCGCGGCGTTTATTCCAGGGTGTGCCAATGGCTTCCCCGGTTTTTGAAGGTGTCAGTGAAAAGCTGATAAAGGCCGAAGTGGAGCGAGCTGGCTTTGATTCCAGCGGGCAGATGACCTTGTATGATGGACAAACGGGTGAAGCTTTTAAAGAAAAAGTAACCGTTGGCATCATGTATATGCTTAAACTGCACCATTTGGTTGATGACAAGCTCCATGCTCGGTCGATTGGTCCATACAGTCTGGTGACCCAGCAACCGCTTGGTGGCAAGGCGCAGTTTGGTGGTCAGCGACTCGGGGAGATGGAAGTCTGGGCCATGGAAGCTTACGGTGCGGCACATGCGCTGCAGGAATTCTTGACGGTCAAGTCTGACGATGTTGCTGGTCGAACCCGAATGTATGAGGCGATTGTCAAGGGCAAGCATACCCTTGAAGCTGGTTTGCCAGAGTCCTTCAACGTTTTGATCAAAGAACTTCAGGCTCTCTGCCTGGATGTTGATCTGCTGGAAGAGTAATAATAAGTCAAGTTTCAAGCAGTGATCGTTGAGTTTTAAGTTATAGAAACTAAAGCACTCATCCTGCAAGGAGAATGCGTTTTGGAAGATATTTTCAGTCCTTTTGAGCGGCCAAAAGATCCCTTGAGTTTTGACTCGATCCAACTGTCGTTGGCGTCTCCGGAAAAAATTCGTGAGCGCTCTTTTGGTGAAGTGAAAAAGCCGGAAACCATCAACTACCGGACATTTAAGCCGGAGCGTGATGGACTTTTCTGCGCTAAAATCTTTGGCCCGACCAAGGATTATGAATGTAATTGTGGCAAGTACAAGCGGATGAAGCACCGTGGCATTGTTTGTGAAAAGTGCGGTGTTGAAGTTATTCCGAGCAAGGTGCGTCGTGAGCGCCTGGGGCACATTGACCTCGCTTGTCCAGTTGCCCATATCTGGTTTCTCAAATCTCTGCCGTCGCGGATTGGCGCATTGCTCGATATGACCCTCAAGGATCTGGAGAAGGTCCTTTATTTTGAGGCCTATATCGTTCTCGATCCGGGTGAAACCACTCTGCTCGCAGGCCAGTTGCTTACTGAAGATAAATACACTGAGGCGATGGACGAGTTTGCCGGGCAGTTTGTTGCCGGTATGGGAGCCGAGGCGGTCCGCGAGTTGCTGGCTGAAATTGATCTGGTTGAGGTTGGTGATCAATTACGGATTGAGATGAAGGATGCAACCAGTGAGGCCAAGCGGAAGAAAGTCTCCAAGCGGCTGAAAGTCATTAATTCGTTCCGGCAGAGTGGTAATCAGCCTGAGTGGATGATCCTTGAGACAGTTCCGGTCCTTCCACCAGAGCTGCGTCCATTGGTGCCATTGGATGGTGGCCGCTTTGCAACCTCAGACCTGAATGACCTTTATCGTCGGGTCATTAACCGCAACAACCGCCTCAAACGGTTGATGGAGTTACGTGCTCCCGAGGTTATTATCCGCAATGAAAAGCGGATGCTTCAGGAGTCTGTTGACGCGCTGTTTGATAACGGTCGACGTGGTCGCGCGATTACAGGTCCAAGTAAGCGCCCACTGAAATCTCTGTCCGATATGCTGAAGGGCAAGGGGGGGCGTTTCCGCCAGAATTTGCTTGGAAAGCGGGTCGATTATTCGGGGCGTTCAGTTATTGTTGTGGGTCCAGAGCTCAAGCTGCACCAATGTGGTTTGCCGAAAAAAATGGCTCTCGAGTTGTTTAAGCCGTTCATTTATCAAAAAATTGATGAGCGGGGTTTGTCAACTACAGTTAAGAGTGCCAAGAAGATGGTCGAGAAAGAGAAGTCCGAGGTGTGGGATGTTCTCGAAGAGGTGATTAAGGAGCACCCGGTGATGCTTAACCGTGCCCCGACCCTCCACCGTCTTGGTATCCAGGCGTTTGAGCCCGTTTTGATTGAAGGTAAAGCAATCCAGCTGCATCCGCTTGTTTGTACCGCTTTTAATGCTGACTTTGACGGTGACCAGATGGCTGTTCACCTGCCGCTTTCAATTGAAAGTCAGATAGAGGCGCGGGTGTTGATGATGTCGACCAATAATATTCTTTCGCCCGCAAGTGGAAAGCCGATTATTGTTCCGTCTCAGGATATGGTTCTTGGTCTGTACTATATGACCAAAGAGCGTCCATTTGTTGCCGGGACCGGGAAGGTGTTCACTTCGCGAGACGAAGTGAGGATGGCATATGATTCTGGAGAGGTTGATCTTCAGGCTGCCATCAAAGTTCGCATGTCCCCAGTTCTTGGTGCTCCGGCTGAGCGCATTGAGACAACGGTCGGACGGGTCCTGTTGCGCGAGGTTGTTCCCGATATCATCGATTTCAAGCATGTCAATAAGGTCATCGGTAAGAAACAGGTTGCCGATTTGATCGATATTGGTTTCCGTTATGCCGGGAATAAAGAAACGGTTATTCTCGCTGATAAAATCAAGGAAACCGGTTTCCGTTACTCAAGTCTGGCAGGGGTTTCGATCTGCCTTGACGACATGGAAATTCCAGACACCAAAGAAGCCAGGATTAAAGTCTCTTCTGATGAAGTCCGGGATATTCAACAGCAATATACTGAGGGCTTGATAACTGACGGTGAGCGTTACAACAAAGTTATCGATATCTGGGCGAAATGTACCGAAGATATTGCCGGAACCATGCTCGGAAACATTGCGGTTGAAAAAATCAGGTCTGAAACGGGGGAAGAGGCCGAAGTTTCATCGTTTAATGCCATTCATATGATGGCCGACTCAGGGGCGCGGGGAAGTGCCCAGCAGATACGTCAGCTGGCAGGAATGCGTGGCTTGATGGCCAAGCCGGATGGTTCGATTATTGAAACACCGATTACGGCGAACTTTCGAGAGGGGTTGACGGTTCTGCAGTATTTTATTTCGACTCACGGCGCTCGTAAAGGTCTGGCCGATACCGCGTTGAAGACGGCTAACTCCGGTTATTTGACCCGACGCCTGGTCGATGTCGCTCAGGATGCCATTATTATCGAGCAGGATTGCGATACACTCGATGGTATTGAGGTTTCATCGCTAACGGAGGGTGGAGAAGTCATTGAACCGATCGGTGATCGGATCCTTGGCCGTGTTGCTTTGGATGACATCGTTGATCCGGTGACTGATGAGTTATTGGTCGAGGCGAATCAGCTGATTGATGAGCGCCTGGTTGCACTCATTGATGAGGCAGGCATTGAAAGGGTTAAAATCCGTTCGGTTCTGACATGCAAGAGTAAGCGTGGAATCTGTGCTTATTGCTATGGCCGTGACCTTGCACGTGGTCATCTGGTTAATCTTGGTGAAGCTGTTGGTGTTATTGCTGCGCAATCCATCGGCGAGCCGGGTACGCAGTTAACCATGCGGACTTTCCATATCGGTGGTACGGCCTCGCGACGTGCCGAACAGACAGCCCTTGAGGCACGTTTTGATGGTGCTCTCAAGTTTATCAACCTGACAACTGTTGATACTGCTGATGGTTTCCCGATCGTTATGAACCATAAAGGTGAGGTGGCTGTTGTCGACTCAACTGGTCGCGAACGGGAGCGTTATGGTGTTGTTTATGGCGCGCGGTTGTGTAGCCAGGAAGGTGGGAAAATCAAGAGTGGTGATGTCCTCGCTGAGTGGGATCCCTACACTGTACCAATTATCACCGAAGTTGGCGGTATCGTCCATTATGGCGACATTGCTGAAGGTGTGACTATGGAAGAGCAGGTTGATGAGGTGACTGGTCTGTCGCGCAAAGTCGTTACCGAAGCCAAATCTGCGGAAAAGAGACCACGAATCACTTTGAAGGGGGAGAATGGCAAGACTGTCAAACTGCCAAATGGAACCCAGGCTCGCTATATGCTGCCAGTTGGTGCCAATATCTCTGTTGAAGAGGGGGCCGAACTTCACTCTGGTGCAATCCTGGCCAAGATTCCGCGTGAAACAACCAAGACCAAAGACATTACCGGTGGTTTGCCCCGGGTCGCCGAGCTCTTTGAAGCGCGTAAACCAAAAGAGCTTGCGGTTATTTCTGAGGTCGACGGGGTTGTCTCCTATGGCAAAGACTCCAAGGGGAAGCGCAAGATTATTGTGACTCCTGAAATGGGTGAACCTGTTGAATACCTGATCCCTAAAGGTAAACATATATCAGCTCATGAGGGTGACAGTATTCGTGCGGGAGAAGAGTTGGTCGACGGATCGAGTAATCCCCATGACATTTTACGCGTACTGGGCAGCAAGGACCTTTCCAAGTATCTGGTTGACGAGGTTCAGGAAGTTTATCGTCTGCAGGGCGTCAAAATTAACGATAAGCATATCGAAACGATAGTCCGGCAGATGCTGCGCAAGGTGCAGATCAAGGATGTGGGTGATACCACTTTCCTGATTGACGACCAGATAGATCATTGGGTCTTTGAAGAAGAAAATAACCGTGTCGTGGCTGATGGTGGTCAGGCCGCTATTGGTGAGCCAATTATGCTCGGTATTACCAAGGCGTCTCTGTCGACTGAGTCGTTTATCTCAGCCGCTTCTTTCCAGGAGACCACCAAGGTTTTGACTCAGGCTTCCATTCAGGGCAAAACTGATTCGCTGCGGGGACTCAAAGAGAATGTCATTATGGGCCGCTTGATCCCGGCAGGGACCGGCGTTGGAAAATATCGCTCTGCAGAGCTGATGATCCCGGAGCCCGAAGTCAAGCTGGAAGAGCCGATAGAGATCGATGAGTCGGAAACAGAGATGCCTGAAGAGATTGATTGAACAGGAATAAAACTTAGTCAAGAGGGCCTTTTCCCCAACCAAAGAATAATTTTGAGAGAAGATAAAAGGTCTTGACAAAGCAGAAACCGATTGATAATGTCAGCGGGTTTTTCCCCACAGGAAAGTCGGCTTGAATAGCTGAAACAATGAAAGAGATTTGGGAGAATCTAGATGCCAACTATTAACCAATTAATCCGCACTGGGCGTAAGAAGAAGGTTGTGAAATCAACTGCGCCCTCATTGAAGTCTTGCCCGCAGAGGCGCGGAGTTTGTACGCGTGTTTATACGACGACTCCAAAAAAGCCGAACTCTGCGTTGCGGAAAGTCGCTCGTGTTCGTCTGACGAACGGGATTGTTGTGACTTCTTATATTCCTGGGGTTGGTCATAACCTGCAGGAGCACTCTGTTGTTTTGATTCGTGGCGGCCGGGTTAAGGATTTGCCTGGTGTTCGTTATCATATTGTGCGCGGCACTCTCGACCTTGCTGGTGTCAAGGATCGTAAGCAGGGCCGTTCAAAATACGGCGCTAAGCGCCCGAAGTAATTTTAGTCTGAGGAAGAGGACGTTATGCCGAGGAGAAGAGAGGTCCCTAAGCGGACCATTCTGCCTGATCCCAAATTTGGGGACTTGCTGGTTGCCAAGTTTGTTAACAATGTCATGGTTGATGGAAAGAAGAGTACCGCTGAGCAAATTGTCTACGGTGCCTTCGATTTAGTTGCTGAGCGATCAGGCGGTGAGCCTTTGGAGATTTTTAAGGCCGCTATGGAGAATGTCCGTCCGGTTCTCGAGGTCAAGTCGCGTCGCGTCGGTGGCTCTACTTACCAGGTTCCCATTGAGGTGAGTCCATCCAGACGTACTGCTCTGGCGATGCGTTGGATTGCCATCTATGCCAAGGGTCGTAGCGAGAAGACTATGCGTGAGCGTCTTGCCGGTGAGTTTCTCGATGCCTATAACAATCGAGGTGCCGCCGTCAAGAAGCGTGAAGACACGCACCGTATGGCAGAGGCCAATAAGGCTTTCGCTCATTATCGCTGGTAGTACAGCCGTTTAGGTCAGGAGTTAGACAGTGGCTCGTAAGGTTGCGTTAGATAAAACCCGTAATATCGGCATCATGGCGCATATTGATGCTGGGAAGACAACAACTACGGAGCGAATTCTCTATTATACGGGGGTTTCGCACAAGATCGGTGAGGTTCATGATGGTGCGGCCACTATGGATTGGATGGAGCAGGAGCAGGAGCGTGGCATTACGATAACGTCAGCTGCAACGACCTGTTTCTGGAAGGATCACCGCGTTAATATTATTGATACTCCAGGCCATGTTGATTTTACGATTGAAGTCGAGCGCTCGCTTAAGGTGCTTGACGGGGCAGTGGCGGTTTTTTGCTCAGTTGGAGGTGTAGAACCTCAATCTGAGACTGTCTGGCGTCAGGCCGACAAGTATCGTGTGCCGCGCATTGCTTTTATAAATAAGATGGATCGAACTGGCGCAGACTTTACTCACGGTGTTGACATGATCCGTGATCGTCTGGGTGCCAACCCTTTGCCGCTGCAACTGCCGATTGGTGCAGAGGAAAAGTTTCGCGGCCTGGTAGATCTGGTTACAATGCAGGCAATTGTCTGGGACGATGAGTCGATGGGTGCCAAGTTCGACATCATCGATATCCCCGCCGATATGGTGGATGATGTTGAGGCGGCTCGTGAGGCGTTGCTGGAAGAAATTTCAGCAAACGATGATGAGCTGATGGAGAAGTATCTTGGTGGTGAAGAATTGACCCTTGATGAGATCAAGGCGGCAATTCGCGAGGGTACGCGTAATATCGACTTCTGTCCGGTTCTCTGTGGCAGTGCGTTTAAAAATAAGGGTGTTCAGACTCTACTTGATGCCGTGGTCGACTACATGCCATCGCCACTGGATGTCGATGCTATCAAGGGTGTGGAGCCCGATTCTGGAACTGAACTCGAACGCCCTGCGGATGATGATGCCCCCTTCGCTGCATTGGCGTTCAAGATTATGACCGACCCCTTTGTTGGTCAGTTGAGTTTCTTCCGTGTTTACTCCGGTGTCGCTGAATCGGGATCAACGGTTCTCAATTCAACCAAGGGCAAGAAGGAGCGTTTTGGTCGGTTGCTGAAAATGCACTCAAACAAGCGCGAAGAGATCAAGCAGGTTTACGCGGGAGATATTGCTGCTGCGGTCGGGTTGAAGAATACAACAACAGGAGACACATTGTGCGACATGCAGGCTCCCTCGCTGCTTGAATCAATGGAGTTTCCCGAGCCGGTCATTCATCTTTCTGTCGAGCCTAAAACCAAGGCCGATCAGGAAAAGATGGGGGTTGCGCTGGGTAAGCTTTTGTCTGAGGATCCTTCGCTGGGAGTACGGACTGACGAAGAGACTGGTCAGACTATCCTGTCGGGGATGGGTGAGCTGCATCTCGATGTTATTGTTGACCGGATGAAGCGTGAATTCAAGGTGGAGTGTAATGTCGGTGCTCCGCAGGTCGCATATCGCGAATCAATTACCAAGACAATTGAAGTACAGGGTAAGTTTGTACGGCAGTCTGGTGGTCGTGGTCAGTATGGTGACTGTTGGTTGCGCCTTGAGCCCGGCGTCCCGGGTGAGGGCTTCACCTTTATCGATGAGATTAAGGGTGGCGTTATTCCTCGAGAGTACATCCCTGCAGTTGGTAAGGGTGCCGAAGAAGCTGCTGCGAACGGTGTGCTGGCTGGATTCCCGATTGTTGATGTCAACGTCACTTGTTATGACGGGTCGTATCATGACGTCGATTCAAACGAGATGGCATTTAAAATTGCTGGATCAATGGGGTTTAAGGACGGTGCAAAGAAGGCCGCTCCCGCGCTGCTGGAGCCGATCATGTTTGTTGAGGTTGTTGTCCCGGAGGAATACATGGGGGATGTTATCGGCGACTTGAACAGCCGGCGAGGCCGCATCATGGGGATGGCCGCTCGTGGCGGTGCCCAAGTGGTTGAAGCTCACGTTCCTTTGTCCAGTATGTTCGGTTATGCAACTGATTTGCGCAGTTCAACTCAGGGGCGAGCTACTTACTCAATGGTTTTTGATCATTATGATCAGGCGCCAAAAGCGATTAGTGAAGAAATTATAGCCAAGGTCAACGGTTAGGCTGAGGATAGGAGATAGATATGTCCAAGCAAAAGTACGACAGGACGAAGCCGCACGTCAATATCGGTACCATCGGTCACGTTGACCATGGCAAGACCACACTGACTGCAGCCATTACGAGTGTATTGGCAGAAAGAGCCGGTAGCGGCGAAGTCAAGGCATTCGATCAGATCGACAATGCCCCGGAAGAACGTGAG
>LLYT01000067.1 GCA_002049545.1 Deltaproteobacteria bacterium tcs-42
ATGTCCGGTGGCAACGGAGGGCTTGGTCTTGGTGACAGGGCCATTCTATTCTCTGATTGTTCAGCAATGCCTTGAGGCACCCATTCCAAGGGGCACTTTGCGCTGTCTATGGCCGTTCGACTGTCGCCGTCCGTGGCGACAGACGCCCTTTCCATGGGTACCACAAGCCCCTATCAGTAGTGGTGGTGAATAGTTACGATTTTTATTGAGCCTTCTCGCGATTTAAACACAAAGGGAATGCTCCTTTTGCTTGACATGTTGATGTTGTTTTTTTATTCTGAATAGCTGTGCGAAGGGCCCATAGCTCAGTTGGTTAGAGCCGCCGGCTCATAACCGGCTGGTCCCAGGTTCGAGTCCTGGTGGGCCCACCAGATTAACCCTAGCGGTCACGCTAATTACTTTTTAGGCAATCTAGATTGAACGGAGATAATCGCTTAACAAAGTTGACGCTTCCAGAGATTGAACCCGGGAGAAGCGTAGAGATTGCGGCGCAGTTCGCAAATGAAGAGAACCAGAATTTTAGAGAGTGTACCGAAAAACCGGTGCACTCTTTCTTTTTGTGGGAGGGGGGCAATGGTTAAACAAAAAGCAGTTTGTCTGGCAGATATCATCGGCTTGCTCAACCGGTTATGCCCTCCCGATTTAGCGGAGGAGTGGGATAATGTCGGGTTGCAGGTTGGCGACTTGTCGGCAAAAATCGGCAAAATTCTGGTTTGTCTGGACGCCGAAGAGATTGCCATTGAAGAAGCTCGTCGCCATGGTGCGCAACTCATTATCTCTCACCATCCATTGATTTTTAAACCACTCAAGCGTTTGAGCCCTACCGATATGACCGGGCGGGTTCTATTTCAGGCCATCAAAGAGGATATCGCTGTTGTCAGCGCTCACACCAATCTGGATCGTGCTGCTGATGGCTTGAATGACTGGCTTGCGGAGCGCTTGGGAGTGAAGGACTGTCTCCCCCTCGAGAGCCCTGTCGAGGGCCATTATTATAAACTGATCGTGTACGTTCCTCTGGGACACGAGAATCAAGTCCGGGATGCTGTTCTTGCTGCTGGAGCGGGGCACATTGGGGCTTATGATTACTGTTCTTTCAGTACTCGTGGCACCGGGACGTTCCGTGGCAGTTCGGGAACGCAACCTTTTATCGGGACACCGGGAGATATTGAAGCGACTGAAGAGGTCCGCCTGGAGACGATTGTTCCCGCGCCGTTACTCAATAAAGCTGTTTCGCGGATGTTGAAGGCCCATCCCTACGAAGAAGTTGCCTATGATCTGATTCCATTGGCAAATGAACGTCCGGATGTCGGGTTGGGGCGGATTGGTTATTTGGATAAAACAGTCTCGTTGCAGTCTTTTGCCGAGCAGGTCAAGGCGGCATTACAGCTTTCTTCGCTTCACCTGGTCGGAGATTTAGCGCAGAAAATCGGTAAAGTCGCTGTTTGTGGTGGGACCGGAATGTCACTGTTTGCTAGCGCGGCACGTCGGGGGGCAGATTGCCTGGTCACCGCCGATATCAAGTTTCATGAGGCGCAAAGGGCAAGATCTGAAGGGGTCGCATTGATCGACGCTGGGCACTTTGCCACGGAGCAGATTATGGTGGCGGAGCTTTCCAGGCGGTTGAAAAAAGAATTTTACGAACGCCAGTTTGACGTTGAGATTATAGAAATGACCACAGAAAATAACCCCTTGGTTGTTTTCTGATTGTCACAACAAGTGCTGAAAGTGGAGGTATTAACGTGAAAAACAAAATGAACCTGCTGAGAGATCTTCAGGAAGTGGACCAGGAAATTAGTTCGATCGAGGCGACCCGTCAAAGCTATCGAGAGGAGTTAGATGCTTTTGCGGCCGATGCCACACGAGTTCAGGAGATGCTTGATCAGTTGCATGATGAAGTGGCTATGCTGCAGCAAGCAGAAGCGGAATTGCAGCAAGGTTTACTCAAAGAGCGGGACAACGTGAGCCGGGTCGAAGCTCGTCTCCCCGAGATTCAGACCCAAAAAGAATATGTCGCTGTTCTTAAAGAGATTGATGTCGCCAAGAAGACGAACAAGGATGTTGAAGACCAGATGCAATTGAAGCAACAAGAAGTTGCCTCTCTTGAGGAAGATATTCAGGAAAAAGAGGCTGAGCTTGCTGCTATTCACGAAAAATCTGCAGCTCGCGGTACGGAGTTAAAACAATTATTGGCAGAATCTGAAGAGATATTGATTAAGCGGACGCAAACGCGGGAGTCGGTAGCGGCAGAGCTTCCAGTGAGTTTACTGCGTAAGTATCACACCTTGTTCAAGCGGCGTGGTGGACTCGCTCTCGCGCAGGCGCACGACGGAGCCTGTCTCGGCTGTCATATGCAGTTGCCGCCACAGCAGTTTAATCAGCTGTTACAGGTTAAAAAACTACAAACCTGTCCCCATTGTAACCGGATTCTTTATGTTGAGTTAGACACTTGATCAATGCTGTGTCAAATTCCCCGCGGCTTGCTGTGGGGTCGTTTATTGTGGTCAGAGAAGAACAGATAATCGCCGCCCGCTGACGTTTACGCCGGTGAGGGGAGGAAAGTCCGGGCTCCAAAGGACAGGATGGTTCCTAACGGGAACCGGGGGTAACCCCAGGGAAAGTGCCACAGAGAGGAGACCGTCTGCCGAAGCTTTAGCTACGGTCGATAAGGGTGAAAGGGTGAGGTAAGAGCTCACCAGTTCTGGTGGTGACATCAGAAGCTCGGTAAACCCCATCCGGAGCAAGGCCGAATAGGGGAACGTTTGAGGGTTGTCCGCCCGAAGTTCCCGGGTCTGGCTGCTTGAGGCCGTTGGCAACGACGGTCCTAGATGAATGATTATTGCCCTGCTGCGGGTAACCTTAGCAGGGAACAGAACCCGGCTTACGGACTTCTTTGGCCACTTTTTGCGGCAGTGTGATACTATTTCATACTGCCGCTTTTTTTAACTGTTCAGCAATGCCTTGAGGCACCCATTCCAAGGGCCACTTTGCGCCGTCCGTAGCGACAGACGCCCTTTCCATGGGTACCACAAGCCCCTATCAGTAGTGGTGGTGAATAGTTACGTTTTTTTTTTGATGCTCACTCAGTTGTGGCTGTTCGGCATGATGGGGGGATGAGCCTTCTGCTTAACCTGTCGCATGGTTATGATTGGTAACACCCGCAATAGCAACAGGAGTCTGGAATGTTATTAAGTTTTGATCGCTGCAATGGTGAAATTGATGAGCTGATTGATCAGTTGATGGGGAAAGTCGGGGTGCATCATCCCGAGATGATCCGGGCAATGATTATGGGTGCTTTGAAATCGGGGCAGGAGAACGATTATCTGGCAGATCAGAAGTTGATGCGTACTACCATGAAAGAGATGCGCTATACCAATAAAGTATTTGCCCCTTATCGGGATCGTAAAAAAGTGACCGTGTTCGGCAGTGCCAGAACCACTTCAGACGAGCCTATCTACAAAAAATGTGTTGAGTTCTCCCGCTTGCTGGCTGAACAAAATTATATGGTGATCACAGGAGGTGGTCCCGGGATCATGCGGGCCGGGAATGAGGGTGCCGGGGTTGAGAATTCTTTTGCCGTCAATATCCGCTTACCGTTTGAGCAGAATACCAATCCAGTGATGGATCGGGATGAGAAAGTCATTACCTATAAGTATTTTTTCAATCGCAAGGTTGCTTTTCTCAAGGAGGCTCATGCGGTTGCCCTGTTTCCGGGGGGATTTGGGACTCTGGATGAAGGGATGGAGATCATGACCTTAATTCAGACCGGTAAAAATCCACCGATTCCAGTTGTGATGATTGACGACAATGATGGTTATTGGGAGGACTGGTTGGAGTTTCTTCGGAAGGGGCTGTTGAAGCGGGGACTGATCTCCGGCGACGATTTCGGCTTGTTTTCTATTGTCAAAGATCCGGCTGAGGCGGTACAGATCATCGACGATTTTTACCGCAACTACCATTCCATGCGCTTTATTGGGAATAAATTGGTGATTCGTCTGAATAAGGGACTCGATTCTGATCATCTTCGTCTATTAACCAGCGAATTCGGGGATATTCTGATTCCAGGTGGAAATATGAGTTTAAGATCTCCTTTGCCGGAAGAACATGATCAGCCCGATTTGAAACATCTTCCCCGCTTGGAGGTTGAATTCAACCGACGCAACTACGGTTTACTTAAATCCTTTATTCGCCGCATCAACTCTTTTTAGAAGGCCCCAAATGTCAGACTACACAAACCTCCCGATCAGTCGTGTTGTGGCACATTTACCCCGCCAGGATTTGCGTCAAATGATGCGACTGGTGCGATTGCTCTTCAGATTAAGTTGTTCCCCTGTCTACCGCAACCTGGTTGATCCTGAGTTGCCCGAGGCTGCTCGATACAATCCCGGTCATGCCGCCTTGATGATGGGGTATGATTTTCACCTGACAGAAAACGGCCCTCGACTGATTGAGGTCAATACCAATGCTGGTGGCGGGTATCTTGCCTGGTTGAGTGAACAGCGGGCTGGTAAAATATCTCCGCTCTATTTGTCAAATCGTTTCCAGCAGCGCTTGTTACAGAGTTACTTGCAGGAATGGCATGATTTTTCAGGGGGACATCGACGCTTGGCCAGGGTTGTCGTGGTCGACGAAAATGTTGAGCAGCAACCGCTCCTTCCCGAGATGACAGGTTGCTGCGATTGGTTGAATCAAAATGGTATTGATGGCCATGTTGCTTCCCTTGAAGAGCTTCAGGTTCAATCCGATGGCGTCTATCTGCGCGGGAGCAAGATCGATCTGATTTACAACCGCCACTGCGATTTTTACCTCGAAACACCACCGGTGTCAGCTTTGAAGGGCGCTTATCTGGCCGGTCTTGTGTGCCTCTCTCCAAATCCTTTTGCGTATGGTTTATTGGCCGACAAGCGGAGGATGGTACTCTGGTCTGATCCTGTTGTAGTGGACGGTCTCGAATTGTCTCCTTCATCTAAGGAATTATTGCAGGAAATGGTTCCTCGCAGCTTTCTCATGTCTGAGCAGAATCGGGAAGAAATCTGGTCTCAACGTAAAAAGCTTATTTTTAAGCCTGTTACTAGATTTGGGAGTCGTGGTGTGTTAATGGGGAAGGGAATTACTCGACAACGCTTTGCCGAATTCGATCCTCAAACAACCTTGGTACAAGAAGTGGTTGCCCCGTCAGTTGAAACATCTGAGACAGGTGAGGAGTTTAAAATAGATCTGCGTCTGTTTGTTTATCGAAATCACCTTCTTGGAGTGGGAGCGAGATTGTATCAGGGGCAGGTGACAAATTTGAGAACCGCAGGCGGAGGGTTTGCGCCGGTAAGAATTGTTTAACCTCCGGCTTTTTTAACTTTCCACCCCTTCTCCTGTAATAAATCCAGCAACAGGTCACGGTGATCCCCCTGAATTTCAATAATGCCGTTTTTGACTGTTCCACCGGTTCCACACCTCTGTTTCAATGATTTAGCCAGTGACTTCAATTCATCTCCAGCCAAAGGGAGACCGGTAATCAGAGTGACCCCTTTCCCTTTTCGCCCCTTGGTCTCTCTCTGAATACGAACAACTCCATCACCCTTTGCATTGTTTGCTGGTTTTTTGTTGCACTGACATTTCTGGAGAGGCTGGTGACACTTGGGGCAGGTGCGGCCAATTTCATCAGAATAAACAAGTCTGCTATTTGAATTTGACATGATTTTCTCAATACTATATAGGGTCGGGGTTGTAATTATTGGTTTAAGTTCTTTTTAAACTGGCACTCAACACAGATCATTTTAAATACGTAGAGTCCAGATTCATTGTCTAAAATTGTCGCAGTCGTCATGTGTTCATGACAGGTAATCTTATAGCATTCACTGCAGACCAATCCTTCGCCTACTGTAGAAAAGTGGTCACAAACATGACACATCCAGGGAGATTTTTCTTCTTCCATAATCAGACCTCAGTAAGACCTTATTGAATACCATAATAAAAAAACTGCCGGCAGAGTAACATTCCGCAGGCAGTTCTTGGTGATACTCCGTAATCAGATGGTTTACCTATTGTTTGGCACAGAATTCCTTCACCTCTTTGGCCAGAGCTTGTCCCTGATTCAGTGCCAGTTCCAACTCCTTTTCACCAGGAGCCCCCATCCATTCGATCGGATCGATGAATTCCCACTTCAGTTTCTCTGACAATTTATCCAGTTCCCGTTGGGCTCCGCCGGACCAGCCAGCTGAACCGAAGCGAAGAACCTTTTTGTTCCAGACTTTTTTCCGTCTGAACATGTCGACAACCCACGCCATGGGGGGGAACATTTCATATTCGTAGGTTGGCATTCCAAGAATAAGGCCAGCCGATTTCCAGGCAGAGGCAAGAATTTCCCCGACATGTTCATCGGGGACCCGGTGGACGTGCACTGGCAGACCTTCTTTGCGGACTCCCTGGACAACGCTGTTGACCAGTTTTTCAGTGTTTCCGTACATGCTTGACCATATAACTGTGACCTCTGCTTCGGCAGGGCCATTCATATAGCTGGCGAAACGGGAATACGATTCAATGATCTGTTTCGGATTTTCGCGCCAGATAATACCATGCGATGGTGCGATAACTTTGATATCAAGGTTGCTGAGTTGATTGATTCCCTTGGTGACAAAGGTGGAAAAGCTGGAAACAATATTGGCGTAGTAGCGTAGCGCTTCATTGCTGTAAAAAGTGTGCTGTTCCGTGGAGAGTCGGTCATCAAAAAAGACCCTGTCGAGTTTGCCGTATGAACCAAATGCATCGCAGGAAAATAAAGTTCCACTACTTTGCTCAAACGTCATCATTGTTTCAGGCCAGTGAATATTGGGTGTTTCATGGAAACTCAAGACCTTTCCCTGTCCCAGATCCAGGGTATCGCCCTCTTTGACAATGTGGACATTTTCTTCAATCCCACAGAAAGATTTCAGGAGATTGGCTGCTTTGCCGGTGAGATAGAATTGCAGATGGGGGTTCTTTTTGTGAAACTCTGGTAGCCAGCTGGTGTGATCGGGTTCCATATGATTGATGATCATATAGTCAATGTTTTTTGGATCCACAGGGATGGAGTTGAGTTCTGCTTCAAATTCGGCCGGTGTGCCATCGACATCCTCAAGCAGATCGATGAGGGCAGTTTTATCGCCCTGGACAATGTAGGAATTGATTGAAATTCCGTTGGGCATGGGCCACATGCCTTCAAATAGCTGGTAGCTTTCCAGGTTGACCGGCAAGCAATAAATCCCATCAGTAATTTGTACAGCCTTCATTTTGTGGATCCTTTTTTTGATTAATGGTTCAAGGATGATGTCATCTGTTCAAGCAGTTCGGCGATAACCCCTCTATAATTGTCCATCTCAGCGAGTGATTGCAACTCTTGGAGTGCTGTCGGGATTTCACGGTCAAAGGGGATTCGGCCGATTATCTTCCCATCAAACTCTGCAGCGGCTTGAATAATGCTTTTCTCAACCTCTACACTGAAACCCGCCTTGTTAATAAGGACATAGTGGGGGATAGAAAACTTCTGTACCAGTTCTGCCAGACGACGATAATCGGATAGCCCTGAGAGGCTTTCTTCGACAACAGCTAAAACCAGATTGACCCCGGTGACAGATGAAATGGCCTGACAGCTGGTTCCTGGCGGTCCGTCGATGACAATGTAGGCAATATCCTGTTGTTTTGCAAGAGCTGATGCTTCACTTCGAATCTTAGTGATCAGTTTACCGCTATTGTCTTCTCCGGGAATCAAATCGGCATGAATCAGGTAGCCATTATCGACAGTACTGACGTACCAGTCGCCACCCTTGCGTTCAACCATGCTGATGGCATTTTCGGGGCAGGCAAAGGCACAGGCGGCGCAGCCCTCACAATCGGAATCGATCAGAATACGACCCGCTTCGTTCTGGCTGATCGCATCAAATTGACAGGCGTTGAGGCAGGCTCCACAACCGGTACATGAGTCGTGCTTGACTTGTGCGATATCCATCCCGAAATAGGGGGTGGTTGATTGTTGAGTGTGGGGTAGCAGGATCGGCATGTTTGATGCGTTGACATCGGCGTCAACGGCAACGACCGATTCCATCATTTTGATAATTGAAGCGGTGATCGAGGTCTTTCCGGCCCCTCCCTTGCCGCTGAGTATGGCTATTTGCTGTGTCATCGGTTGATTAACTCCTGGCTGACCACCTGGCGCAGGCCAGCATAAATTTCACAGAACTGTTGGCTGAGGATCTCCCCTTGCAGGTTGGCTTTATGGTAGCGATCTTCCAGGGTTATCGTCAGGGCAGCGGTTTTTTCTTTATCGCGAAAAAATTTATCCACCTCGGCATCGCCCATAGCCTTGTTGGCAATGATCAGATATTTTTTGCCCATTTGTTGCACAATCTGCTCGGTCTGTTGCATGTCGTGAAAGCCGAATGGGGTTGGTTCAACCACCAATACCACCAGATCTGCCGGCTTGATCGCCGCAACGGCTGCGCAGGAGTTTCCGGGTGGGCCATCAATAACGGATAGTTTCTCGGGATCAATTTTTTTGACCATTTCACTGATCAGATAGGTGCCCCGGGTTGAGCCAATGACCAGGTCGCCAACATGAACCGTGTTGTTGGTTCTCCGCGAATGGCCGGAACGGATATCTCCAACTGAACTATCCTGATAACTGATGGCCTGTTGTGGGCAGACCATTTTACAGAGTCCGCAGCCATGGCAAAGAGGTTCAGTCAGGTAGACTGTATTCAGAATTTTGTAGAGAGCATGAAAACGACACTCTTTGGTGCAAATGCCACATCCATCACAGCGCTCTGCAGAGAATACCGGGACGGGCTGAGTTATCGGAACTTTGCTGGAAAAATGGGGCTGCAGATAATATTCTGCATTGGGGGCGTCGACATCCAGATCATAAAATTCTGCTTCAAAAATCTGAGCGATAGAAGCGGCGAGGGTGGTTTTTCCTGCCCCACCTTTGCCGCTGACAACCGAAATGATCACTGCGGCCCTCCACCGCATACCTGATCATGACTGATCGGAGAGAGTTGATCACTGAGAAACAGATCGACCGTTTCCTGTACTGTGTGGCCGCTACCGGCATAGACTTCGATCCCGGTTTCGCGAAAGCCCTGCAGTGGTCTGCCACCGATGCCGGCAACAATTAATTTATTCACGTGGTTGGCGTGCAGTAATAGCACCGGGACGGAACACCCCCCCTGAACATGTCCGCCATTTTGCAAGGGGACAACCTGTTGCACCTGCTGGTCTTTGATATCAATCAACGTGTAGTGGGCACATTTTCCAAAATGTCCTGAACGTTGTGCCTGCAAACCGGCATCTGAGTCTGCAGGGATTGCCAGCCGGATGGTCCCCTTTTCCAGGGCGGGGACCGTTTCGGTTGGGGGCTCATCTGTTGTTTGCGGTGCCATCTCTGGAGGAATCCGGGACAAAACCTCTTCAATCGTCCCTTCAGTATGCTCGTGATAGGTAATTTTGGCTTTATCAAGAACTTCAGCGGCCTTTGGTCCAACATGGCCGGTATAAAGAACCTCCACCCGGTATTCTGCCAACAGTTGTGACGCGCCTGTCCCGGCACCGTTGGCGGCATCAATACCGTCGCTATTGTCGTGGACATAGACCTCACCGGTCTGGCTGTTGGCGATCAGGAAATAAGCGGCGCGACCAAATCTGGGATCGACTTCAGATTGTAGGGATGCTTGTTTGGCGGTAACTGCAATAATCATAGTGTCTTTCACTCCGTAGCTAAAAAAAAGTAACTGTTCAGCAATGCCTTGAGGCACCCCATTCTAAGGGCCACTTTACGCCGTCCATGGCGACAGTCGCCCTTTCCATGGGTACCACAAGCCCCTATCAGTAGTGGTGGTGAATAGTTACAAAAAAAATTATCCGGGGATATGTTCTCTAGGCAATGATTTTTATGACCTCAGAGATTGTGCCGAGCACAGAAATCTTTCCAGATCTCTTATCTGCAGCCCATTCCCCGACCCCGGCCACGGCCACCGCCACGGCCAGCACCTTGACCTCGGCCCGGTCGGTTCGCCAGCTCCTGGTTGCAGTTTGCTCCTAATCCCCGACCTTGTCCAAGCCTTTGTCCACGTCCAGCTCCAACATCTTGTCTTTGATTGTCGGCGACTCCCAGGCCTCTTCCTGTCATTGCTCCTTGACCTTGTGGTCCCGTTCCATCTCTTCCTGGCATAATAGCCTCCTTTTTGTTGAGTAAAGTGTTGTTAGCGGGAAGCTGGATTGTTTTGAATGCTTCAACCGCTATGTGCATATGCACAATATGGAGGTTACGGCCGCTATAGCGATTTGTCAAGAATAAAATGTGTATATGCACAAATAATATTTTAAATCCAGCAACCCGTATGCACTGGCCATGGCTTGTTGTGAAGTTATGTAACGACAGATGGTTACGTAAATCCTGTTACCAGATTAAGGGTTTTGATCTTTGGACTTTTCAGTAAACCGGATTGTCTGATGCCAGTAATAGGGATTGATTTATGTGATTTGGAGCTGTATGTATAGCGTTCTTTTGTCACACAACAAGACGACATCATCGCAGAATGGAAGATCAGTGAAACAGAACACAGAATTCAAGAAACCTGACGTCATTATTTTATCCCTTGCCCATCTTGCCCACGATACCTTTTCTGCCTTTTTGGCACCGTTGCTACCGTTGTTGATTGATAAACTGGGGATGTCGCTGTCGATGACCGCCTTTCTCGATATTATCAGGCGAATTCCTGCTTTGTTTAATCCATTTCTTGGCCTGCTGGCAGAAAAAACCGGTATCAAATACTTTGTCATTTTGACTCCGGCGATAACGGCGGTCAGTATGGGGCTGGTGGGGTTGGCTAATTCGTTTGCGATGTTGTTTATGCTTCTGTTTGTCGCCGGTATTTCAGCGGCCCTTTTTCATGTGCCATCCCCGGTGATTGTCAAAGAGGCCTCTGGAAACAGGGTAGGAACCGGGATGAGTTTTTTTATGGTGGGGGGGGAGCTGGCCAGAACCCTTGGGCCACTACTGGTGATTTCAGCGGTATCGCTCTGGAGCCTGGAAGAAATATACCGATTGATCCCTTTGGGGATTATTGCTTCGCTGGTGCTGTACATTAAACTGAAAAATCTTGATGTTGACAGGCGGATACAGAAGCCCAAAGAAAAAGGTGATACCCGTAAGCTATTACGTATCTACTGGCCATTTTTTAGTGTTATTGCAGGTTTTCTGTGTTTTCAGGCGGCGATGAAAAGTGCACTGACCCTCTATCTGCCGGTTTATTTAACCGGTCAGGGAGAGTCTCTCTGGTTTGCCGGGGTCTCACTCTCCGTTTTGCAATTTTCCGGGGTTATCGGGACATTTTGTGCGGGTAATATCTCCGATAAAATTGGGCGGAGGAAGACTCTGGTCATTTCCAGCATCGGTTCCGTCGGTGCTATGGCACTGTTTGTCTCCTCGCAAAATATCATTTTGTTGGCCATTCTGGGGTTGTTCCTGTTTGCTTCCGGACCGGTTCTTATGGCCAGTATTCAGGATACCGATTCAAACATGCCGACCTTTATGAACAGCATATATATGTTCATAAACTTTGGTGTTGGTTCAATACTGGTGTTTGTCCTGGGATTTGTCGGCGACTGGATTGGATTGGAACGCACCTACATTCTCTGTACTCTGTTTGCCATTGGCACTCTTCCGATGGCGTTACTTCTGACGCGATTTAGTCGGCCAGTGGGAGCTGAATAGAGTTATATAAAAAAGAAACGGATCAGGGTTCAGGGCTTTCAGTCCTGGATCAATCCGGCAAGTCGCTTTAATTCGGCAATTTCCTCCGGCCATAGTTCCGGATTGGTTGTTTCCAAAACCAGTGGTATCTCGTCAAAACGATCATCAGCCATAATATATTGAAAACAGTCCCAGCCAATTTCCCCCGCTCCAAGTGGTGCGTGGCGATCAACTCTGCTGGCAAAAGGGGTTTTGCTATCGTTGATGTGCATCCCCTTGAGGTATTTGAAACCAACGACCTGCTCGAATTCAGCAAAGGTTTTTTCACAGGCTTCAACTCCACGCAGTTCATACCCCGAAACAAACGTATGACAGGTGTCCAGACAGACACCAACCCGGTTTTTATCCTCAATCTTCGCGATGATTTCTGCCAGGTGTTCAAAGCGGTAGCCGAGATTGCTCCCCTGTCCCGCCGTATTTTCAATGACTGCGGTGACGTCTGGTACTTGTTGCAACGCCAGATTGATCGATTCGGCGATGCGGCTTAAGCAATCAGTTTCGCTCATCTGTTTTAAATGGGTTCCCGGGTGGAAGTTAAGGTAGATCAGTCCTAACTGCTGGCAACGCTGTAACTCATCAATAAATGCATTGCGTGATTTTTCCAGCTTTTCCACTTCGGGATGCCCCAGGTTAATCAAATAGCTGTCGTGGGGGAGAATCTGGTGCGGATCGAATTGGTGTTTTTGACAATTCTCTTTGAATTTTACAATCACCTCTTCGGTTAATGGCGCACTCTTCCACTGCTTCTGATTTTTTGTAAACAGGGCAAAGGCGGTTGCACCAATTTGCATAGCGTTGAGTGGTGCATTGAAAACACCTCCAGCGGCACTTACGTGGGCTCCAATATATTTCATGTTCAGAATTATCTCTCTTTCATCTCTTTGTCGAGGGGATAAACTAGTTTGTCTCTGGTAACAGAAATTCCCCGGCCCGGTCAATCAGGTGGCGGGCAATGCTCCGTCTTGGTGGCAGGGTTGGCAACTGATCGAGCCTGCACCATTTGGCGTCGGCAAGTTCCTGATCGCGTAGTTCAATTTCGCCTCCGGCGTAGTCGGCAACAAATCCACACATCAATTGACTGGGAAATGGCCATGACTGGCTGCCGATATAGCGGATGTTTTTGATCTGGATGTTTGTCTCTTCGGCTGTCTCCCGCACCATCGCTTCTTCAAGGCACTCCCCGAATTCAACAAAACCGGCAACCAGACTGTAGCGTCCGTCGGCCCACGCCTCTTTGCGGGCGAGGAGAATTTGATCTCCTTTGATAATCAGTCCGATGACGCAGGGATGAATACGTGGGAAATGGTGTTTGTTGCAGGCCTGACACTCTTTGCCCCATTCATTTGCAAGCCTAAGCATTGTATTTCCACAATGACCACAGTGCCTGCTGCTGTGCTCCCAATGCAGAATCATCTGCCCGATTCCTGCCAGGGAAAGCAATTCTATCGGTAATTGTGGATCAATGGCTCGCAGTGGTTGTTTGTTGAGTTGTGGGGGGGATGCTGCCCCATCGGGGATGCGCAGTAATCGACATGGACGACCTCGCCATTGACCAATGTAGAGGGGCGGGGAGGTGGCTGTCAAAAATGGGGAATCTCCTTCTGGTAACCTTTGTTCTTGTTTTTCACCATTGATCGTTAAGAGATTCATTCCCTGTAATGGTAGCCAGACCCCGTCACCGCCCGGATCCTGGTCGGGAGTTGCAGGTTGAAAATTGTCTTGCAAGCTGGCGTGGTTAAAAGGTAGATCAACTGGAGAAGGGTAGTGATCCGTGAGAGATGTGTTCATGATTTTTCTCTATCCAGGGTGGCATAACGTAACAGGGCAATCTGGGTTTTTGCGTCGGTGATTGTTCCTCTGGAAATCATCTCCAATGCCTCGTCTAGGGTAACAATCAGTGGTTCGATAAATTCATCCGGTTCATGGGCTGTTTGTGTTGGATTCAGGCCTGTTGCGATAAACAGATAGATTCGCTCATTGCAAAACCCGACACTGCTGTAGACGTATCCTAGCGATCTCAGCTGCTGTGGACGATAACCAACTTCCTCTTCCAGTTCGCGTTCAACGCAACCGGCGGCGTCCTCGCCAACTTCTAATCGACCTGCTGGTATTTCGTAAATGTAGTCCTGTGCCGCAGGGCGAAATTGACGGATCAACAACAAACGGCCATCATCGAGGACTGGAAGGGCGGCAGCTCCGCCTGGATGGCGGACTATTTCAAAGCCTGACTCTTTATTATTCGGCATCCGATGGGTTTCTCTGGCCAGGTCAAGGATACGTCCATGATAGATGATTTCCCCTTTGATTTTGCTCAAAAGTTGGGCCCTTTCCGCGAACTGGATAGAAGATGGATACCTTTTTCAGCCTAATTGTTTCTGCAGAAACTTCTGCAGGGACGCATGATCGCCCCGATTTTCACAAGGCCATGCAGAGCCACCACGATCAACAAGCCAGGTGTCGACCAGAAAAGTGTCCATCCCCGTTGCAGCAGCAGCGAGGTCGTGACTGAGATCGTTACCAACCATCAGACAGTTTTCGGGAGCGATGCCAAGCTGGTTGGAAATTGCCTGAAAGTACCCCGCATGCGGTTTGCAATAATGGCTGTTTTCATAACTGGTCAGATAGGTGAAAGAATTTTCTTCCAGTTCGGCCCATTTCAATCGAGCCTGAATCATGAATCTGGGGAAAACCGGATTGGTTGCCAAAACCAGGGGGATACCGGTTTTCTGACAATCATTGACAATTTTTTGCGCTAAAGGGATCGGATGGATGAACTGCTTTAACTCTTCAAGGTCGTTCTGCTCTAATTGTGACAGCGATTCGCGCAGAGCCCGTTCTGGCATGGCCAGGTCTCGATCCATCTGGGCATAAAGGCGTTTTTCATTGGTCATGGAACCATCGCCCTCGGTATTGATCAGATCGCGGATGGTTGTCAGCAGGGTTGTTTTAAATTTTTCCGGATCAACAAACTCAGAACAATAGGAAGATAATCTGCCGATATACTGCGGTACAAATTCTCGCATATTTGCCCGTAGCAAGGTCCCATCCAGATCGAACAATATTGCTTTAATCGGATTATTCTGTTGTAGTTTTGCCATATATATAACTCCAAGCAGCCCTTTTACCATAGAGGTAAATAGACGTTCAATCCCTGAAAACTTGACTGTCAAGCCAATGGACGCTAAAAGTCTATTGTAACTATTCACCACCACTACTGATAGGGGCTTGTGGTACCCATGGAAAGGGCGTCTGTCGCCACGGACGGCGACAGTCGAACGGCCATGGA
>LLYT01000068.1 GCA_002049545.1 Deltaproteobacteria bacterium tcs-42
GTGAGTAAGACGGAAATCGCATTTTCGGCTTGCGGAGTTGAAAAGGCCCAGGATGGGACTTTTTCAACATCCTGCTAATCCTCTGCCCTTTCCCAAAAAGGAACAAAAATGGATATCTCCAGGACAATCGCAGCAATGAAGCAGGATCCGGCATTTGCCGAAAATGTCGGTATGGTGCTGATTCACAATGGAACCGTGCGTGGCTGGTCGCGTGATGATCATTCTCCGGTCAGCCAGATTGAGGTTGTGGCAGATGAGGATAAAATTGAACAGATTCGTGATCAGATAGAACAGCGGGAGGGGATTTTCAAGGTTGTAGTCGAAGCTCACTCGGGAATAATGAAGCCGGGTGATGATTTGCTGTTTCTGATTGTTGCTGGCGACATCCGCGAGAATGTCAAACCAGCTCTGGCATTGTTGTTGGACCGGATCAAAGCTGAAGCGATCAGTAAAAATGAATTCTGTGAAGAGTGACTTCAGTTGACCACACAAAGAAGATCGTAACTGTTCAGCAATGCCTTGAGGCACCCTTTCCATGGGTACCACAAGCCCCTATCAGTCGTGGTGGTGAATAGTTACAAAAGATCAAATATTTTTTATGCACTCGCAAAAACTCATTCGCTGGCGACGCCATCAATATTGTCTTGTTCGGGTTTGAGCATGACAGGATAATCAGAGATATTTATGACTGAAAGTTTTACCGCGGCAAGAAACATGATTCTGGAAAATGTCTCTCCCCTGGATTCGGAACCCGTTGACCTTTTACAATTGGTTGGACGAGTGGTGGCTGAAGACATTCGAGCTCCCTGGCCTTTGCCCCGTTGGGATAATTCGGAGATGGATGGTTTTGCGGTGCGAGTTGCCGATTGTCAGCCGTTGGCCCAACTGCAGGTTGATGGCTATATCCCCGCTGGAGCATCGGGCTCGGGGATTTCTGTCCAGCCCGGAACGGCGGTCAGGATTATGACCGGTGCGCCGGTTCCTGCCGGTTGTGATGCCATAGTGCCGATTGAGAATACCGACGTCGATGGAGATCTTGTCACGATCAAACAGGCAGTGCGAAGCGGCGATTATATCCGGTTTCGTGGCAGCGATATTGCCGAAGATGAGGTCATGATTTCGACAGGTACGGTGCTGCGCCCGGCGGAGATCAATCTCCTGGCATCTTTTTCCCGGCCGGCTGTGCCGGTTTTCCGCCGTCCACAAGTGGCGATTTTATCGACCGGGGATGAGCTGGTTGCTCCGGGGGAAACTCCTGCTGCGGGGCAGATTATCGATAGTAACTCCGGGTCGCTTGCTGCAGCCGTCAAGGAGCTTGGCGCGACTCCGTTGCTTCTCGGAATCGCTCGAGATAACAGGGAGAGCCTTGCCGAGAAGATTGCTCAGGGACTCAAAGCCGATGTGCTGATCACTTCAGCCGGAGTCTCGACCGGAGACCGCGATCTGGTGCGTGAAATTCTCGAAGAGGCCGGGGTTCAACGGTTGTTCTGGAAGGTTGCAATCAAGCCCGGCGGTCCAACCGCCTTTGGTCTCAAAGGGAAACGGCCGATTTTCTCTTTACCGGGAAATCCCGTCTCCAGCATGATCGGGTTCGAAGAGTTGGTCAGGCCGGCATTGTTGAAAATGGCGGGTCATCGCGAGGTTTTGCGACCACTGACCAAGGCAATCTTAAAAGCTCCCCTTGAAAATGAAACGGGGAAAACTCGCTTTTTACGTGTCGTGGTAGAAAAAACGGCGGAGGGATTATTGGCAGAAAGCGCCGGTGACCAGAATACCGGCATTCTCAGCACCATGATCAGAGCCAATGCGATTGCAATCTTGTCTGCAGAACAAACTGAGATTTTAGAAGGGGAAGAGGTAGACGTGCAGTTGTTGAATCCCTGATAGCCTGCAGTAAGCCCGGGACTGTCCCCAGTTTCATCGGGGGCTGTCCCGAGTTTACGCGCCATGGAATTGTGGCGGTTCGCACTGCAAAAGCCTGGGACAGCCCCCATGTGGGGACAGTCCCGGTTTTGCTGGTCCCTCCAATTAGAACAACCCGCTAATCTCCAACATCCCTTTTGTCAGGATGAAAATACCAAAGATGATCAACAGTCCGCTGCTGACCAGTCGAATGGCCAGTGGATGAGCATTGACTTGTTTGATTTTCTGCCGAATCGATTGGGATGCATAGCCTAGCAGCAGCATCGGGATGGCAAATCCGACCGAGTAGCAGGCTAACAGAAATACCCCGGTCGAGAGTCTGCCGTCGGTCGCAACCAGAGTCAGGACTCCCGCGAGCATTGGCCCGACACAGGGGATCCAGACTAATCCCAGGGTTAAACCCATAACCAATCCAGACCAGCGCCCCTGGCTGCTCCCCTTAATATTGGAAAAAAACGTCATTTTTTTAAATAAGTTGATATCAAGCAGCATCATCAGGCCAAACATTATGACCATAATTCCTGCCACTTTTTCCAGCAGTGGCATGACCCCGGCGATAGCGCCGCCAAACAGTGAAGTCAGCAGCCCCATGGCCATAAAACTGAAACTTAAACCCAGCACAATCAGCAGCGGCCGATGTTTGTGATCGGTTTCGGTTCCGGTGACGATGATGGGGACAACGGGCAGGACACAAGGTGACGCAACGCTGGCAATTCCGGCAAATAGAGTCATCACCATGGTTGTAATGCTTAAATCAAGTGGTGTCATCGGATTAATGTCCCGGGATCTGGGTCAGCAGTTCACGGATTGTCTCGGCAGCGTGGACCCCCGGTGGGAGTCGTTTGATCTCTTTACCTGCTGAATCGGCCAGGAGGATGGTCGGTAAAGCCCGAATTCCATAAGCATAAAAAATATCACGATCTGCGGGGACGGTTGTTTTGACCGGTCGGATCAGAACTTGACCGTCCAGTTCGGCAGCCATCTGTGAAAGAATTTTTCCCTGCATCTGACATGGACCACCATTTGGATCGATGAATAAAACCAATAAGTTTTCGGCAGTTTCAGGGCTGTTTTGTGTTTCCTGCGACTCTGTTGTTGCCGGTGTCGACTGTGTTGCTGACTGTGCCGACTGATCCTGTGAGCAGCCGAACAGCAGAATAAAAGTGATGCTGAGGACGATGGTTCTAAACATATAAAACTCCTTTGTGGTTTTTTTGTGTATATATGGATTTGACTATATATGTCAAGTGGTGACAGCGACGTTTGTCGATAGTTTGATCTTTACGGAATAGATTGACAGGTTCATGCATAAGTGTAGAATTTCATTGTTGCATCGCGCTGGTGAAAAGCATGGACTTGAGTTCAGGACTTTCAGTCCCGACCAAAGCCCTGCACTTTCAGCACAGGGTCGTTGAGTTACAATCATTTCATTGAAATCTTTCAGGGGAGTTGATCATGGCAGATGAAGCAACTTTTTTTCTACCGGTTAAAGATTACTGTCGTCGCAACCTGATTACCTGCAACACTAATGATACGGTTAAAGTCGCAGCTGAAACAATGCGAACCAGGAGCGTCTCCAGCCTGATTGCCTGCGATGAAAAAAAACAGCCGATCGGCATTCTGACTGATCGTGATTTACGTAACAAGGTGGTTGCTGGTGGACTGATTCCTGTGCAGAGCAAGGTCAGTGAGGTGATGACGACTCCGGTGATCTCTGTTTCTGAAGATGATACCCTGTTTGAAGTCCTCTACCGGATGTCCAGTAATCGGATTCACCGGGTTGGAATCGTTGATGCTGATAACGTTCTGGTGGGCCTGATTAATGAGTCTGATATTATCCGTCTACAAAATCGCTCTCCGCAGCGGTTGTTGCAATCGGTTGATGAAGCGCAGTCAATCGCAGATCTGAAAAAAGTTTACCGGGAAAATGAGCAGTTAGTGATTTTTCTCAGTCGCAATGGAGTGGGTACCAACGATCTGGTGAAGATGATTTCATTGTTGAACGATCAGATAGCAGTCAAGTTGATTGGTTTACTGAAACAGGGTCGCTTTCAGGAGATGGGGACCAAAAGTACCTTCATGGTTCTCGGCAGTGAGGGGCGGCAGGAACAGACTTTGAAAACCGATCAGGATAATGCGATGATTATCGCTGATGCTGCCAGCGACTCTGAAATAGCTGATATTGAAGCCTTTTCTACTGTGTTGATTGATGCGCTGATCGAGATTGGAGTTCCAGAATGCCCCGGTGGGATTATGGCAAAAAACGCATTCTGGCGGCGGAGTCTGAGCGATTGGAAGACCACTATCAGCGGCTGGGTTGGGACCCCCAGTGGTGAAAATATTCTCAATTTCAGTATGTTTTCTGATATGCGTGCACTTTGCGGTGACTGTTCTCTGGAGCAGCAACTCAAACAATATGTTCTCCAGGTCGCTGAAGAAAATAGCCTCTTCCTGGCCCGAATGGCACAGAATGTTTGCCGTTTCTCCCCGGCTCTGGGGATGTTTGGTCAGATCAAGACAGAGTCGTCGGGAACCCATCTCGGAAGTTTGGATCTTAAAAAAGCGGGTATTTTTGCCTTGACCGAAGGGGTTAAGATCATGGCACTCAAAGCGGGAATGCTGGGAGGCAATACCCATGATCGATTAACCTTTTTGCAGAGCAAGGATATTCTCAGCCGTGGGCAAGTCAGCGATTTTGAAGCCAGTTATAATCTCTTGACCTTTCTGCGTTTGCGTGGGCAGGTTGATTCTGCCGCGGCAGGGCATGAAATAAGTAATTATATTTCCCCGGGATCTCTGGACCGGGTTGAAAAGGGGCGCTTGAAGTTAGCTCTGGAAGTTGTAAAATCTTTTCAAGGCATGCTCAGTCAGCACTTTCAGTTGAATATGTTAAGAAATTGAAAGGTTGAGATTGTTATGGTATGCACAAATAAGCTGTAAAATGGCAACGAGTTAACCTATGTGGTACAGTGCAACCAAAGTTGGTATTACCGAAATTGATATGGATCACAGCAATGTCGATACCATGTTGCAACTGTACTTCTCCGGCAGAATCCCGGAGGCTTATCTTGAACAAATCATACGTAACTTAATCAAACATTTTGATCGTGAAGAAGAGGTTGTCGCGGGTCTTGGGCGTGAATTCCCGGCAGATCACAAGCGGGAACATGCTCGTTTGACCCAACTTTTGGAAAAGCGGCTTGTTGACTGGAAAGCCGATCAGCTTGAAGGAAACGAACTTGCTGAACAGGTCCGCTCACTTCTGTTGCTTCATGTTGTTGACTTTGATGTGGCCCTTGCTAAGCCGTCGAATTGAATAGATTTCTCGATTCCCGGGGGGGGATTGTTGACGAACTTTCTACCTTACTGCGATTATTGATGCGTCCATATTTAACCCTGCTTGTTTCAGGGGCTATATTATTTCTCCTGTGTTCCTGTACCCCTCCCTCCCGGCCACCGGTAGCTTCGTCCCCTTCTACTGCAGACCCAATTGCTGAAATTCTCAACGGGGCACCGTCACCCGGCTCTTTGTCCGAAATGGGTTTTTCTGTTCAGGTTGGAGCTTTCAGTCAGCTCGATAATGCGGTGCGACTGGAACAATCGTTGGCGCAACGTGGCGTTGATGCTTATTATTTTCGTCACGCATCGGGGCTTTATAAGGTTCGTTTCGGCAACCATCGCAATTATTCTGCTGCCCGCAGCGAGGCCGAACGCCTGCATGGCCAAGGGGTTATTGGCCGTTTTTTTATTGTTGTTCCAGAAACCTATGCAGCAGCGCGAATTAAACGCAGTGGCCGGGGAAATTTGCGTTCAGAGCTGGTTTCAACGGTGCAAAGATTTCTCGGTGTCCCTTATCGGTGGGGTGGTGAAGACCGGAATAATGGTTTTGATTGTAGCGGATTGACGATGGTCAGCTACCGTTTGAATGGTTTGAACCTGCCGCGTAATTCTCGTGCCCAGTTCAAGGCTGGACGCTACGTCGCCAGAAAAAATCTGCAGAAAGGGGATCTGGTTTTCTTTGCGACACAGGGGGGGAAGCGGGTGACCCATGTGGGAATGTACATCGGCAATGGTCAGTTTATCCATGCGCCGCGCACCGGCAAAACCGTTCGAGTGGCGAAGCTATCCAGCCCCTTTTTCAGGAAAACTTACGCTGGTGGAAGGGCCTACCTGTAAAGATCCATTCTAAAGATCCAGTTTTCTATAGAGGATGTATTTGTGAAAATCATTGATTCTGTTGCAGCGGTGTTTTGTTATGCCGGGCAAATATTTGCGGTGCGGCGGCAGTCCCATTTGGAAGCCTTTCCGGGGTACGATTCGTTCCCGGGTGGAAAAATTGATCGGGAGGATTCCAGCCTGCAGCATTCAGCACCGTTTCTCTGTGATGGGGATGGACAGGCGATGCATGCGTTGGTTCGGGAAGTTGAGGAGGAACTGGCGTATGACCTTCCGGCCGAAATTGCTTCCGGGCAAGTTGTTTCGGTCAAATATCTTGCCACCGCTTTAGCTCCGGCCACTGCCCCGGTCCGTTTCCGCCTGAAGTTTTACCGGATTGACCTGAAATCGCAGCCACTATTCCATCTGGATTGCGGGGAAATAGCGGCTGGATTCTGGACGACACCACGGCAATTGCTCAACCATTTTGACCGGGGGGATGCCTTGATGGTGCCTCCGCTTTGCTGGATGTTGGAAAAATTACAGCAAAATCCACAGGGAGATAACTTTGGTGATTTGTCTCCGCAGTTTGATGAAAGTCTTTTCGTCCCCAGGATAGAACTTTTGAGTGGCGTACAAATGCTGCCGATCCCTTCGAACACCTTTCCTCCAGAAAAAAGAACCAATGCATTTTTGCTCGGCGATGAAGGTTCTCCCCGGGTACTGGTGGATCCTTCTCCGGAGTCTCGGGAAGTGCTGATGAAATTACGCCGGACATTGCGCCACGATCAGCTGGATGCCCTGTTTCTGACCCATCATCATCCCGATCATCATGAGTTTTCACCTGAGCTTGCCCGGGATCTGAATGTGCCTATCTGGATGAGTGAAGATACGCGACAGCGCATTACACAACAACAAGGTCTCGACTACTTTTCTCCCCTTCAGATTCAAATAAAACAAGCTGGTGATCGCTTGACCGATTGGAAGGGTGAGTCGGTGCGGGTGCATGCGACCCCCGGCCATGATGCCGGACAATTGGCTCTGGCTCCTGAATCACTGCGTTGGTTTCTCGTCGGCGACCTGATTCAAAGCATAGGAACGGTGGTTATTTCGGCCCCCGAAGGTGATATGGCGGCATATTTCCAGACTCTGGAGAAAATTATTGACCTTGCTCCGGAAGTTATCATCCCGTCACATGGAATGCCGATGCGAAGCACCTTCCGGTTGCAATCCACTCTGCAGCATCGTCGTGACAGGGAAAAATCGATCCAGAAACTGTTTGCAGAAGGTAAAACCCCCAATGAAATGGTCGATATCATCTACCAGGAGATTGATCAACATTTGTACCCCTTCGCATTGAAGAGTATCGAATCCCATTTGGTTAAACTGCGGCAGGAGGGGCAGATTTAAACCGCTGTAGTGAGTTACCAGTTTTTGACGGTGTCTGTCGGATGACTATTTGTATTTTTAGGGGATTTTGTTATGTCGTGCCATGTAAAAGAAGAGAAAGCAATGGCCACTGTCGTTCTGAATGACGGTGGCCATTGCTTTTCATGTTGGCAAAAATTTTCCGCCCTTCGTGGCGGGTGTTGACCATTACTGTTCCAGCAGTTTTCTTGATAAGCTATGCAGCTCAGAGTTGGCGAGTGCAATCACTTTTTTCTTAACCGTTCGTGAGTAGTATTCCTGTTCGGTTTTAGTCAGCGGGTTACCCTCCAGTTTCTTTTTAAACAATTCTTTCTGCTTCGGTGAGAAAACCTGTGACAGGGCGTGCTCCAGAGAAAACTCATCGTAACGATCCTTGCGCCTTCGATCTTTCTCGGCTTTCTGTTCGTAATAAAGCTCGAACAAACCTCTGACCCGCTCTGGATCAAATTCGTCATTTGACCCATTGGGTGTCTGGTTGTGAGCCAATGCACTCCGACAGGCCTTAACATAGTTTTTGTCGGTGTCGGAAAATGTTTTTTTAAGTTTGGTCAGCCACGAAAATGTCAGGTGGTAGTAAGTATAGACAGCTGCCGATAATAATATGAGCCGGTGGTACCGTTCCTTAAGCTCTTTTGTGGGGAGTTGCTGCTCAACCTGATCCGAGGCAAACTGATAACTTTCACCTGCGTTGGCCAAAAGGACAGGAAATCCCTCCCAAAGTCGTGAGTCATTACTCTTGACGACCTTAGCCAGGGTTTCATTCACCTCTAGCTCTTCGCTTGGTTCAAACATTGGGAAACCGAGTTTAGATAGGCTTTTGAGAAATTTATCGTCGGTCATCTGCTCTCCCGCAGTCGCTCAAGGAAGTAATTTATGTTTGGCCTTATTCGTTCTTCCGCAACATCATAACTGACCATCTCATGAAAGTGGGTTGTCAGCTTTTCCAGATCCAGTTCGTCTTTATGGGCTGTTGCCAACATCACACAGTCTTTATAGTCAACTCTGGTCCCGCGCATCAGTTTACTTGAGATCAGGTCGTAGTCATTCAGGATGCCGATATAAAGGTGTGAGAATTCAGCCAAAAGCTTGTTGCGCCCAACTTCCAGGGGCGATTTCAGTAACCCGGTTGTGTGGATGTTGTTTCCGCGGAATATGTCGAAATGAAAAATTTCACCTTTCCGTTGCCAGCCGGGTCCAGTGGCTGGTGCGTAACCCATTGCCGGTAATTGCTTTATCAGGTAGTTGTATTCCCTGATGTTGGGCACCATAAAATCAACATCCTTTGTTGATGCTTTTACGCCCAGCAGGGTCATGGCTGTACCGCCACAAGCGATCAAGTGGACTTTGCGCCGCAAAGCAATATTCCATGCCCTCAGGGTGTCGAGGAGTTCGTTCTTATCGAGTCTGTATCCAGTTTGTACCATTAAATGCAAATCCTTGTACGAAAAAATACAATTATTTGTACGAAACCATACAGGAAAAATTTTTCTTGTCAACAGAAGTTTTGTTTGATGATGAGAGTGGGACGTGGCGGGCGAGAAACTTTTGCCACGGGATGGTCCCAAATGAGGATTTTGTGCAAGGCAGGAAAAAACGAAACTGTTCAGCAATGCCTTGAGGCACCCATTCCAAGGGCCACTTTACGCCGTCCATGGCCGTTCGACTGTCGCCGTCCATGGCGACAGACGCCCTTTCCATGGGGACCACAAGCCCCTATCAGTAGTGGTGGTGAATAGTTACGAAAAAAACAAAGGGCTATAGCGAAATGCCATAACCCTTTGTTGTCTATTGATTGGCGGAGGTAGATGGGAGTCGAACCCATCTGGGAAGGGATACTCCCCACATCGGTTTTGAAGACCGTGAGCCGCACCAGCGAACTAACTACCTCCTGATAAACTTCAGGGATTCTACGTTTATTGAGGGTTTTCTTCAATGATTTTTTCGTCAAAATTCAGTATCCCAATGCAGTGGACGCTCCAAAGAGATGAATATCAATTTTTTCTCCGGCGGCAAAAAAGTCACGTTCTGCTGCCAGCAGGGCGATTCCCCGGGCGTTAACCAGGGTGCGTAAGATCCCGGTATTTTGATCACCGGCACTGCTGACCAGCATTTCTCCATCCTGATCGATATTGATAGAGACGCGTAAAATTTGCAGACGCCCCGGTTTTTTCTTGATCGGTTCGGTCAGGGTGGCCCGATGCAGGGTTTTCAGTACCGTATGGTGTCCCATCATTTTCAGCAACGCAGGTCGGACAAATTCTTCGAAGGTCAGTAGTGTGGATACCGGATTGCCGGGGAGGGAGAATACCGGTGTGGTGTTGTGCATGGCAAACGCTGTCGGGTGACCCGGTTTGATCTTGAGTTTCCAGAAAACCTCTTTGATGCCAAATTCTTCGAGAACTTCGCGAACCAGATCGCGATCTCCGGAAGAGACGCCGGCAGAGGTGAGAAATACATCGGCTTGCAGACCTTCTTTGATTTTTTCCCGCAGGTCGGTCAGGTTGTCTCGAGCGATACCGAGCATCACCGGGATGGTGCCAATTTCGTGACAGGCCGCAGCGAGGGCCCAGGAGTTGCTGTTGACTATTCCTCCTGCAAAGGGAAGTTCGTCAATCTCCTGTAATTCATCGCCGGTGGACAGAATGGCAACCCGTACACGGCGGTGAACTGGAACCGTTGAAAAGCGGAATGAGGCAAGCAGGCTGATTTCTGCTGGGCGAAGCAAGGTTCCGGCAGGGATAATCTGATCGCCGGGGCGGATGTCTTCTCCGGTCCAGCGAATATGGTCCCCCTTTTTGACCGTGTAGAGAATGTTTATTTGATCCTGCTCTGCGTTGCAGTTTTCAAACGGGATGACCGCATCAGCCCCTTGTGGCAACGGAGCTCCGGTCATGATTTTAGCGGCTGTTTCCGGGTTGAGGGTGTTGGCCGGGGTCCCTCCCGCCAGAAGGTAGCCCTCGATCGGGAGAACGGCTCCAATGTGACAATCTTCGGTTCGAACCGCATAACCATCCATCGCGGAATTGTCAAAAGCGGGTAATGATTGTGCGGCAATGATATTTTCAGAGACCGCTCGTCCTGCGGCTTCAAACAGCGGGATTCTTTCAATTGCCAGAGTCGGAACGGTGTCGAGTATCTGTTGGCGAGCTTCATAAAATGAGATCGGCATATCAATTCCTTTAATCTAATTCAGCAAAATCGGGACTGTCCCCGCACGGGGGCTGTCCCTGGCTTTTGCGGCGCAACTCGACACAGTTCTCCGTGGATCGTAAACTTCCGGGACAGCCCCCGATGGAACTGGGGACAGTCCCGAGTTTACTACAGGGGTTCTCAAATCAACGCAACGCCAACTCTTGTTTCTCCATGTATAACATCTGATCACGCAACTCAGCCGCTGTTTCAAAATCAAGATCGGCAGCAGCGGCCAGCATCTCCTTTTTGAGGTCGGCAATTTTCTTTTTTATCTGATTTGGATTTGTGTATTCATTTCCCGCTTCTGCAACCCGTGGTAATTCAGGATGGTCTTTGCTTGAAAGGTCTCCCAGGATAGATCGCATCGATTTTTGGATCGATTGGGGCGTGATGCCATACTTTTTATTGTGGGCGAGTTGTTTGGTGCGCCGCCGTTCGGTTTCATCGATACAGGCCTGCATTGACCGGGTGACTTTATCTCCGTACATGATGACCCGTCCATTGACGTGACGCGATGCCCGGCCACAGGTCTGAATCAGCGAACGGGTTGAGCGGAGAAACCCCTCTTTATCGGCGTCGAGAATGGCGACTAACGCAACCTCCGGGATATCCAGGCCTTCACGCAACAGGTTGATGCCGATCAGTACATCAAATTCCCCTTCACGCAGAGCCTGGATAATCTGGACCCGCTCGAGGGTGTCGATATCAGAATGGAGATAGTTGACCCGGAAGTTCAGCTCCTGCAGATAGCCGGTCAGATCTTCTGCCATCCGTTTGGTCAGGGTGGTGACCAGAACCCGTGCGCCGGTATCAATGGTGACGCGAATTTCATCAATCAGGTCATCAACTTGCTCGCTGGCCGGGCGAACATCAATTTTGGGGTCAACCAGTCCGGTGGGACGAATGACCTGCTCGACGAAAACCCCTTCCGCCTGTTCCATCTCATAATCGGCGGGGGTGGCAGAGACATAAACGGTGTGTGGCTGCCGTTGCTTAAATTCTTCAAACATCAGAGGGCGGTTGTCCAACGCACTTGGCAGGCGGAAGCCATAGTTGGTCAGGGTCTCTTTACGCGAACGGTCACCACGATACATGGCTCCAACCTGACTGACACTGACATGACTTTCATCGATAAACATCAGGGCATCATCGGGCAGGTAAGAGAGAAGGGTCGCTGGTGGCGCTCCAACTGCTCGCCCATCGAGAAAACGGGAGTAATTTTCGATTCCCTGGCAATAGCCCATTTCTTCGATCATCTCAATATCGAATAAGGTCCGCTGCTCGATCCGTTGTGCTTCCAGCAGCATATTGCGCTCCTTGAAATATTGAATCCGCTGTTGCAATTCATCCTGAATTTCACCGATGGCCCGTTTCAGGGTCGGTTTGGTGGCGACGTAGTGGCTGGCGGGAAAGATCGTGGTGCGGTCAAGTCGGTCTATCACCTCTCCGCGGAGGGGATCAATTTCGCTGATTGCATCAATTTCATCACCAAAAAATTCAATCCGCAGAGCCCGTTTTTCTTCATAAGCGGGGAAGATCTCGACACTATCGCCACGGACCCGGAAGGTGCCACGATGAAAATCGATATCATTTCTCTCGTATTGAATTTCGATCAAGTTGTGGAGAAATTCGTTGCGATCAAGCTCCATCCCGGTTTGCAGGCCCACCAGCATGCCGTAGTAGGCTTCGGGTGAGCCGAGGCCATAAATACAGCTGACCGAGGCGACAATCAGTACATCACGGCGTGATAACAGCGAGCGGGTGGCGCTGTGACGCAGTTTATCGATCTCTTCGTTGATCGAACTGTCTTTATCGATAAAGGTATCGGTTGAAGGGACGTAGGCTTCGGGCTGGTAGTAATCGTAATAACTGACAAAATACTCGACGGCGTTATCGGGAAACAGTTCCTTGAACTCAGCATAGAGCTGCGCCGCCAGAGTTTTATTGTGTGCCAAAACCAAGGTCGGTCGTTGCAGTTGGTTGATCATATTGGCCATGGTGAAAGTTTTTCCCGAACCGGTCACGCCGAGCAATACCTGATGGCGGTCACCACGTTCGATTCCTTCAACCAATTCTTTGATCGCTTGGGGTTGATCGCCACAAGGTTGAAAATCGGACTGTAATCTGAATTGAGCCATTTTTTATCCACGGTGAATTATTTACAAAACCTGATATTCTTGGTTGACAGAAGGCTGACAGAGGTTCAGAATCCCGCCTTTTTTTGCACTGTGCAACAGCAGCATCGCTACTTAAATGGAAGGATAAGATATGACCGATAAAAAACGCAAATATGTTTATTCGGTTTTCTGGAACTGCGGGTTGATAATTATCGGCACCCTGATTCAAACAGTTGTACTTAAAGGGATTGCCGCACCGCATCAGTTTATCCCCGGAGGTCTGTTCGGAGTGGCATCGCTGCTTTATTATCAGAGTGGGTGGCTGAACCCTGGTGTGATCTTTCTATTCTTGAATCTCCCGATGTTCATACTTGGTTATATCTTTGTTTCGCGGCGCTTCCTCTGGTACAGCGCACTGGCGATGCTGACTGTTTCAGTGTCGTATCAGTTTATCAATATCCCGATCCAGATCGATAACCAACTTTATGCAGCCATTGTCTTTGGCGCAATTTTCGGGGTTGGCAGCGGCACGGTTTTACGCTCATTCGGGTCAAATGGTGGAGCTGATGTTCTGGCGATCATCCTCTATCAGAAATATAATCTCGGGGTTGGTAAATTCTCCTTCGGTTTCAATTTTATCCTCTATCTTGTCTGTTTGTTCTCGATGCCGACCGATCTGGTGATCGCATCAATGATATCGGTATTTATCGCCTCACAGATGATCGATTATACCTTGTCACTGTTCAGTCAACGCAAACTGGTTTTTGTCATATCGCCACAATCGGAAGCGATCGCTGACCAGGTGATGAGCCACTTGAACATCGGTACCACGATGGTACCGGCGGTTGGAGCCTATCGCCGCGAGGCAAAAACGGTGTTGATGGTGGTGATTAACAATATTCAGCTCAAGCGTCTGGAAGAGATTGTTTTTACGGAGGATGAGCACGCACTGTTTATCATTGAAAACACCTTTAACGTGCTGGGTTCAACTTTTTCCAAACGGAAACTCTATTGATTTCAGATATATATGAAGTCTGCTATTGCAAATTTGGGGATGATATACGGTTAGAAATTAAGATTGAAGGCAGGTGGATATTGTCATAGGCGTTATGTAGGTGTATGTTGGCCGGAACTCCTCAATAACTTGTTATAAGTATCTATATAAGAGACAATATCTATGTTCAAAAAATATTTTTTAGTTCTTTTCTTATTTATCATAGGTTGTACAAGTGATAATTCATCATTCAAAAATCAAGAACTATCTGGAAAATTAGACAGTAAACCATGGAAAGCCAATCATGTTGAAGGCGAAACATTCGATTTCGGAACTCATAAAAAAAATCGGTCCTATCCACAATACAAAGGTTGCGGTTGCGCGATACCGCCCCAGATGGTTCTCCGGAGCTGAGTACCGACAGCATATTGTAAAAGATTTTGAAATTGCTCCAGCACCGGCTTTGCTTGCATAACGATCTTTGACAATCCGTTTCGCTTCTTTTTCACGGGGATCCGGTTA
>LLYT01000069.1 GCA_002049545.1 Deltaproteobacteria bacterium tcs-42
CTTCTCCCGCCCGCCTCACGACGTAGCGAGTTACTTACCTCCGGCAACCCCGTTCGATGGGTGCGACGGGGAGGTGCTACCCGGAGTGATAATCCTGATGTTGGCCTCCTATGTCTCTCACGGTTACACAGGGACGGACTGTCACCGTCACTGAGGGAAACGGGCTGCGAGTCGCCCGTTACATCTGAGTTTATATTGAAGGGAATTATTTCGCAGAAACTGGACATCTCTGAAGGCTTCGCTATATTTATCAAGGGGGGAAATAATAACGGGCCCTTTGATGCCTTAAGAGAACTGAATATATGAATTTCTTAGTATCAAACAATAAACAAAAAACCAAAAAAATCCTCTGTGTTGACGATGAACCAATTATCCGCGAACTCTGTATCAATGCCCTGGACGAATACCAGGTGCTTGCGGCAAAAGACGGTTTAGAAGCGGTACAAATTCTTGAAGCAGAAGACGTTGATGTTGTTCTCAGCGATGTCATGATGCCCAAGTTTGATGGACTCGAGCTGTTGCAAAAAATAAAGGGACAGCATCCTGATCAGGCGGTCATTTTAATGACCGGCTACTCAGACAAAGACTTAATCCTGCAGGCTCTTCAGGCAGGAGCAGATGAGTTTATCAGTAAACCGATCAACATCCTGCAACTGACAACAACCGTCGAAAAAGTTTTCGAAAAACAGAAACTCCGCAAAGAACTCACTGACCTGAAGCAGACCGACCAGCTCAAAAACGACTTTCTGGGTCTGATTTCCCACAAACTAAAAACCCCTGCGACTGCTATCTCCCTCTTTATCCAGAACATTGCCGAAGGTGTTGAAGCTCCGAATGACGTCAATTTTAAACAGATGGTCGCTATGGTTCAGGCCGAAACAGTTCACCTTGAACAACTGATTCAGGATCTGCTCTATTTCGGGGAAGCGACCCTGCAGGAAGAGACTTTGGCTCTTGAACCGATTGATTTGGGACTGATCGCAGACCGGGTTGCTTTTGCCCTGCAAGCGGCAGCACGGCATCGTCACATTGAACTTGACAATTCAATTGAAATCCCCCTGTCACCAAAACCACTGCTGCTGAATCCACAAAGAATCAATTTTTCGGTTCGCGCCTTACTTGATAATGCTATCAAATTCACCCCCCAGGGCGGTTCAATCAGCATGAAAGGTGAGATCACTGCTGGACAGGTGAGACTGTTGATCGAAGATACCGGAATCGGCATCCATCAGCAGGAACTTGCTAAAATATTCAATAAGTTTTACCAGGTTGACCCTGAGAATACCGGTCAAGTTCGTGGCTTCGGCCTCGGCCTATACTATGCTCGCGATTTTATTCGTAGCATGGGGGGGGCAACTGTCGATTGAAAGCCAACCGGAGCAGGGAACCGTTGCGACAATTGAATTCCCTCTACCGAGCTAAAACCCGCTAAAATCCCGAGGATTCACTTTGATATAATTGCTTTAGACCTTTATTCTCAGCCCCTCTTTATGTTATCTATCATCACTTATTATTTTCAGGATCGGCCAGCAACGCTAGCCTTTTAGTCCGTGGAGTTACAAATGTTCAAAGGGACCACAATCTGTTGTGTTCGGCATGGTTCACAAGTGGCACTGGCTGGTGATGGACAAGTCAGTCTGGGCAACACGGTAATGAAGCATAGTGCCAGAAAAATTCGACGCCTCTACCAGGAGCAGATCCTTGCCGGTTTTGCGGGCAGTACCGCTGATGCTTTTACCCTGTTTGAAAAGTTTGAGGCCAAACTGCAAGAATTTAATGGCAACCTCTCGCGTGCCGCTGTAGCAATGGCCAAAGAGTGGCGCAGCGACAAAGTTTTGCGGCGCCTGGAAGCACTGTTGATTGTCGCTGACAAAGATGTCAGTCTGGTTATTTCCGGCGCGGGTGATGTCATTGAGCCAGACGATCAGGTTGCCGCAATTGGCTCTGGTGGCAGCTACGCCCTGGCAGCTGCTCGCGCAATGGTCGCCCACTCTGAGCTTGACGCTGAAAAAATTGTCGATCAAGCACTGCGAATCGCCGCCGATATCTGTATCTACACCAATGACAAAATTTCTATTGAGGTTCTTAAGTGAATAATTTCACCCCCAGAGAGATCGTCTCTGAACTTGATCGCTATATCATCGGCCAGAACGAGGCCAAACGTGCCGTTGCGGTGGCCCTGAGAAATCGCTGGCGCCGTCAGCAGGTTCCAGCTGAATTACGGGATGAGATCGCTCCCAAAAATATCATCATGATCGGCCCTACCGGTGTCGGAAAAACCGAAATTGCCCGAAGGCTGGCAAAACTCGCTCAGGCTCCATTTATCAAAGTTGAAGCCAGTAAATTTACCGAAGTTGGCTACGTCGGACGTGATGTCGAAAGTATGATTCGTGATCTGCTTGAACTGGCCATCAATATGGTTAAAGAAGAAGAAACCCAAAAAATGCAGCTCAAAGCTGAAGAGAATGCTGAAGAAAGGCTCCTTGACCTCCTCCTCCCCGGCGAAACCGACCAGTCTCCCGACAAACAGGAACAGCGCCAGCAAACCCGTAATCGGTTGCGCAAACTGTTGCGCCTGGGAGAACTGGAAGAGCGCTTCGTTGAACTGGAAGTCGAGGTCAGCAGCATGCCGCCCATGGGGGTTTTCACCCCCCAGGGAAATGAAGAAATGGGGATGAACATCAAGGAGATGTTTGGCAACCTGTTTCCCAAAAATTCTACCCGTAAACGGGTTAAAGTCAGCGAAGCACGTCAGCACCTGATTGAATCTGAGGCCGAAAAACTGATCGATATGGAGAATGTTACCACCCTGGCACGTGAACGTGCCGAACAAAATGGCATTATCTTTATCGACGAAATCGACAAAATAGCCAGCCGCGAGGGTGCCCAGGGGCCTGAAGTTTCCCGGGAAGGGGTTCAACGCGATATCCTGCCCATTGTCGAGGGGAGCACTGTCAGCACCAAACACGGTTCGATCAAAACCGATCATATCCTGTTTATTGCTGCCGGGGCTTTTCATACCGCCAAACCATCTGACCTGATTCCTGAACTTCAGGGACGCTTTCCCATTCGGGTCGAGTTGGACAGCCTGGATGAGAACGATTTTTATCGCATTCTCACCGAACCCAAAAATGCCCTGATTCGACAGTACGGAGAGTTGATGAAAACCGAATCTATCCAGCTGGGCTTTGACGATGAGGCCATTCGGGAAATGGCAAAAATCGCTAAAACCGTCAATGACAGAACAGAGAACATTGGTGCCAGACGCTTACATACAATTCTGGAAAAGCTTCTCGAAGACCTCTCTTTTACCGCTCCGGAACTGACTGAAAAACAGGTTGATATCGGTGCCAAACAAGTTCAGCAACGACTGGAAGAGATCAGTCAGGATGAGGATCTGTCGCGCTACATCCTGTAACCGGCCCAGTATAACCAGATAGGGGCGCTGCTTGCCGTGCCCACCAACAATGTCCGTACAAAAGGGCGCAGCAAGCAGCGTCCTTACAGGAACAGACAAATGGAAGAACTGATCGAAAAAGCCAATGTTCTCATGGAGACGCTCCCCTGGATCAAGCGTTTTTACGGGAAGACCATCGTCATCAAGTACGGTGGCAATGCCATGGTCGAAGAGCCTCTGAAGGAAAGTTTTGCCCGTGATGTTATTATGATGAAGTATATCGGGCTGAACCCGGTCGTCGTGCATGGCGGTGGGCCACAAATCGGTAAAGTTCTGGAAGCAATGCACATTGAGAGTCAATTTATTCAAGGGATGCGGGTGACCGACAGTCAAACCATGGATGTGGTCGAAATGGTCCTTGGCGGTAAAGTCAATAAAGAAATTGTCACCAATATTAATCGGCATGGCGGGAAAGCTGTTGGTATTACCGGCAAAGACGGCGGTTTGATCCGAGCCAGAAAGCTGGAAATGACAACGGTGAATCCAGACACCCTGACTCCGGAAATTATCGATATCGGTATGGTGGGAGAAGTTGAATCGGTTGACCCAGCCATTATCAAGGGTCTGGAAGATAACAATTTCATTCCGGTTATTGCCCCAATCGGCGGCGGACTCAACGGTGAAACATATAACATCAATGCCGATCTGGTGACGGGAAAAATCGCCGGAGCACTGCAGGCCGAAAAATTAATTTTACTGACCGATATTGAAGGGGTGATAGACAAGCAAGGCAAGCTCATTTCGACCATCGACAGTCTGCGCGTTCCAGATCTGATTAACAATGAAACGATCTCCGGCGGGATGATTCCGAAAGTCAACTGCTGCGTTGATGCTCTCGATGAAGGTGTGGCCAAGACCCACATCGTTGATGGCCGAATGGAACACGCCTGCCTGCTGGAAATGTTTACCGACAAAGGCATTGGTACAGTTGTCTCGAGGTCAAATTGATGAGCAATGCGCAAAGCTGGATTGACCGCGGTCTGACCCATGTTGCCAAAACCTACGGCCGCTACCCCCTGGTCGCCGCCAGGGGTAAAGGCTGCTGGCTGACCGATATCGATGGGAAAAAATATCTCGACTTCTTTGCTGGTGTTGCCGTCAACAATCTCGGCCATTGTCACCCTGAAGTTGTCGCCGCCTTACAGGATCAGGCCGGCAAACTGTTGCACTGCTCCAACTTTTTCCACATTCCGCAGCAGATTGAACTGGCCGGGATGCTCTGCGAACATTCCTTTGGTGACCGGGTCTTTTTCTGCAATTCAGGGGCAGAAGCCAATGAAGCAGCATTAAAGTTGGCACGAAAGTACAGTCTCGATAACCACGGTCATGACCGGTTCGAAATTATCACGGCCAAAAATTCTTTTCACGGTCGGACAATCGCGACAATCAGTGCCACCGATCAAGAAAAAATCAGCACAGGATTCGGTCCGTTGGTGCCGGGGTTCAAGTATGTCCCCTTCGGTGATCTTGAAGCTGTCAAAACAACCATCGGCCCGCAAACCTGTGCCATCATGCTGGAACCGATTCAGGGTGAAGGGGGAATCAACATCCCGCCAGCCGGATACCTGCAAGCGGTTCGGGAGCTCTGCGATCAGAATGGATTGCTGCTGATTTTTGATGAAGTTCAGGTCGGCCTGGGCCGGACCGGAAAGCTGTTCGCTTATCAACACGATGGTGTCGAACCCGATGTGATGACTCTTGCCAAGGCGTTGGCAGCCGGGCCGCCCATCGGTGCCATGGTTGCCAGAGAGAAGTATGCTGCAGCACTTGGAGCCGGAACCCACGGATCGACCTTTGGTGGCAATCCCCTGCTGGCTGCCGCCGGAGTCGCTGCGATGAATGTCTACCTCAACGGTGACATTCTCGAAAACAGCGTTGCCATGGGAAACTACCTGCGGGCACAACTGGAACAATTACAAACAAAATACTCTTTCATTGCACAAGTCCGCGGACAAGGTCTGATGGTGGGGATGGAACTGACTATTGAAGGGGGTGGGATTGTCAAAACCGCCCTTGATCGTGGACTGCTGATCAATTGTACTGCCGGGAAGGTCCTTCGTTTTGTACCACCATTAATCGTGACCGATGAAGAGATTGACCACATGATTGAAATTCTGGATCGAATTTTTAAAGAATTATAGCCGTTGAACCACGGAGGAACAGAGACCCGAAGAAGACTTTTTTGACCTTTCTCAACATCTCTGTATCTTCTATGATTAACGATTATTTTGGGAGAATAAAACGATGAATAAAGATTTCCTTGCTCTCTCCGACTGGTCTCTTGAAGATCTGGAATCGATCTTTTCTCTGACTAGAGAGCTGAAACAGAAACAAAAAGAAGGGACCCCGCACCAACGGCTCAAAGGGCAGACCCTGGGGATGATTTTTGAAAAAAGTTCCACCCGCACCCGGGTCTCTTTTGAAGTCGGCATGTTCCAGCTTGGTGGTCATGGTTTGTTCCTCCATTCGGGAACCACACAGATGGGTCGTGGTGAACCGATCAAAGATACCGCTCGAGTGATGTCGGGCTACTGCGACGGTGTCATGGCACGCACCTATTCTCATGCGGCACTCGAGGAGTTCGCCGAACACAGTTACGTTCCGGTCATCAATGGTTTGAGTGATCTCTACCACCCGTGTCAGCTGGTCGCGGATATGTTTACTGTCACCGAGCACAAAGAAGATTATCGCAATCTTAAATATTGCTGGATTGGTGATGGCAATAATATGGCAAACAGCTGGATTAATGCTGCCGCGATCACCGGTTTTGAGCTCCGTATTGCGACTCCAAAGGGATATGAGCCCGATAGCAGCATTGTTTCCCTGGCAGAAAAAGCTGGGGCAAGAATCGTTCTGAGCAACGACCCACGTGAAGCTGCCGAAGGTGTCGATGTTGTTACGACCGATGTCTGGGCCAGCATGGGACATGAAGCTGAACAAAAGGAACGGATGAAAGCATTCAGTGGATTTCAGGTCAATAGCTCACTGCTTGGACTGGCTGATCCAGAAGCCATTGTGTTGCATTGTTTACCTGCTCACCGGGATGAAGAAATCACCGATGAAGTGGTCGAGGGATCGCAAGCAGTTATTTTTGACGAAGCCGAGAATCGGCTGCATGTTCAAAAAGCGATTATGACCTCCCTGATGGAACGTTAACTTATGCTGATTACTTGTCCTCACTGCGGCTTCAACAAACAGGTTGATCAGGAGCAGCTGCCAGCAGATATCACCAAAGTTAACTGCCCGAAATGTAAACAGAGCTTCCCGTTGCAGCAACAAGCGCAGGAACCGAAACCACAGCCGGAGACGGCAGCCCAAAGGTATCAGTCCAACGCGGTCGAAGCACAAGTCGATGCATTACCGAAAGCGGGTTTCTGGATGCGCCTGGTCGCAACCTGCATCGATGCATTTATTGTCTTTGTATTGCAATTTATCCTTGGCTCCTTGCTTGCCGCGGCTGGATTTATCACCGCCGGCGGGGAGGGTTCGGCTGATAGCATCGCCATTTTGGTGCAATTATTTGGTTTTGCCCTCAGTTTTATCTACTATGTTTTCTTCACCGGTTACTGCGGGCAGACCCCGGGAAAAATGGCATTACGCATTAAGGTGATCCGCCGTGACGGATCATCGCTCGGATATGGCAGAGCTGCTTTTCGTGAAATTCCGGCAAAATTTATTTCGGGAATTATTTTCGGGATCGGCTACCTGATGGTCGCCTTTGATGAACAGAAACAAGGGCTGCACGACCGCATGGCTGATACATACGTCATCAAACTTTAGGAGAAATTTAAATGGGTAAAAAAGAAGACATTAAAAAAGTAGTTCTTGCCTACTCGGGGGGGCTGGACACTTCAATCATCCTCAAATGGCTGGTTGAAGAATATGATTGTGAAGTCGTTGCATTTTCTGCCGATCTCGGCCAGGGAGAAGAACTGGATGGCATCCCCGCAAAAGCCAAAAACACCGGTGCCAGCTCCTGCCATATTCTCGACCTGAAAGAGGAATTCACCCGCGACTTCGTCTTTCCAATGTTCCGCGCCAATGCCATCTACGAAGGTCGTTATTTTCTCGGCACCTCTATAGCACGGCCACTGATTTCCAAAGCACAGATGGAAATTGCAGCCAAGGAAGGGGCTGATTCGGTCTCCCACGGAGCAACCGGCAAAGGCAATGACCAGGTACGTTTCGAGATTTCCTACTACCATTTCGACCCATCGGTCAAAGTGATTGCCCCGTGGCGCGAATGGGATCTGAACAGCCGTACGGCCCTGGAAGAGTACGCAAAAAAACATGGGATTCCGGTTCCAACCAGCAAAAAATTCCCTTGGAGCTCCGACCGCAATCTGCTCCATATCTCTTTTGAGGGCGATGTGCTGGAAAATCCCTGGACCGAAGCTCCAGAAGAGATGTATACCCTCACTGTAGCGCCCGAAGATGCACCCGACCAGCCCGAATATGTTGAGATTGAGTTCGAAAAGGGTGATGCTGTTGCCATTAATGGTGAGCACCTCTCCCCTGCCAACCTGCTGGCTAAATTGAATGAATTGGGTGGTAAACACGGCATCGGACGGATTGATCTGCTCGAAAACCGTTATGTCGGGATGAAGAGCCGTGGTGTTTATGAAACGCCCGGAGGGACCATCCTGGAAGAGGCGCACCGCGGGGTCGAGTCCATCACTATGGATCGTGAAGTGATGAACCTGCGAGATTCATTGGTTCCCCGTTATGCTGCCATGATTTATAACGGTTACTGGTTTGCCCCTGAGCGCATTGCTTTACAGGCACTGATTGACGAAACCCAGAAAACCGTCAACGGCAAGACGCGGATCAAACTTTATAAAGGTCACTGTCGCGTTGTGGGCCGTGATTCAGCAACCGACAGCCTGTTCAATGTTGACTTTGCCACCTTTGAGGCAGATGAGGTTTACGACCAGGCCGATGCTGAAGGATTTATCAAGCTCAATGCTCTGCGGCTGCGGATTGCAGCCATGCAGCGCGGAAAAAAATAGGTTCAAGGATCAAGGTTCAAGGTAAGGGCAGAGATAAAGTTCAAGGTTTTGCTTAACCTTGTTCCCTGAACCCTTCACCTGCTTTTAGGAATGAATATGACACAAAAGTTATGGGGCGGTCGTTTTACCCAACCCACAGATAAATTTGTTGAGGAATTTACCGCCTCAATCGGATTTGAGCTCCGCCTTGGCTACTACGATATCCATGGATCAAAAGCGCATGCTGAAATGCTTGGCCGTCAGGGAATTATCGCTGTTGCAGAGGCAGAGCAAATTATTGCCGGGCTGGATGAAATTGCCAAGGACATTGAAGCAGGAGATTTGGAGTTTTCGGTCGCGCTGGAAGATATCCATATGAATATCGAAGCGCGGCTGATCGAGCTGATCGGCGCTGTCGGGGGCAAACTGCATACTGGCCGGAGCCGTAACGATCAGGTTGCAGTCGATGTCCGTCTCTATCTGCGCGATGAAATCGATGTCATTCTCGACTATCTCACCAAGCTCGAAAGCTCATTAATCGAGCAGGCCGAGACGAACCTTGATGTTATTATGCCCGGTTATACCCACCTGCAGACGGCTCAACCGGTTCTCTACAGCCATCACATGCTCGCTTACCGCGAAATGATTGCCCGTGACTGTAGCAGACTCCGCGATTTACGTGCCAGATTCAATCAGATGCCACTGGGCGCCGGAGCCTTGGCTGGAACCACCTTCCCTATCGACCGGGAATGGGTCGCCGAAAAACTCGGCTTCGACGGCGTAACCCGAAACAGCCTTGACAGCGTATCTGACCGCGATTTTGCCATCGAGTTCTGTAGCTTTGCCGCGATTCTGATGATGCACCTGTCGCGCCTTGCCGAAGAACTGATTCTCTGGTCAAGTGCCGACTTTAGCTTCATTGAGCTCTCCGATGCTTTCTGCACCGGGAGTTCGATCATGCCGCAGAAAAAAAACCCTGACGTTCCGGAACTGGTCCGTGGTAAAACCGGGCGAGTCTACGGCAACTTAATCTCCTTGTTAACGTTGATGAAATCATTACCATTGGCCTACAACAAGGATATGCAGGAAGATAAAGAACCCCTTTTTGATACAATTGATACCGTTAAGGGAAGTCTGAAAGTTTTCGCCGACATGATTGCCGAGATGAAAGTCAAGGGTGACAACATGCGTATTGCGGCATCCCGTGGGTTCTCTACCGCAACCGATGTTGCCGACTACTGTGTCCGCAAAGGACTCCCTTTTCGTCAGGCGCATGAAGTGGTCGGGCAAACCGTTCGCTATTGCCTCGAAACGGGCAAAGATATTCCGGAACTGAACTTAGCTGAATTCAAGGAATTTTCTGCTTTGATCGAAGCAGATATTTACGACTTTGTCACCCTTGAAGCCTCGGTTAATTCGCGTAAAGCAACTGGCGGCACGGCCCGGGAAGCGGTCGAACGAGAACTGAGCCGTTTAAAATCATCTTAGGAGAGCGTCGGACTTTGCGAATAAAATATTTTATTATGATATTGGCCCTTGTCCTGGCACTTAACGGCTGTGGGAAAAAAGGGCCAGTCAGACCAATTGACACACCACCAGAATCGACGCAAACTGACATAAACCAAGAAACAAATCAGTGTTCTGACTGATTGTTAGACAGGGAGGAAAATATGTTTCAAGGATCTATGGTAGCCATCATCACCCCTTTCGATTCTCAGGGGAATTTTGATGAAGAAAGCTACCGGAAGCTAGTTGAATTTCAAATTGAAAACGGCACCGATGTCATCGTCCCCTGTGGCACCACGGGTGAATCAACCACAGTGACCCACAAGGAACATGATCAAGTGATCAAAGCCTGCATCGAACAAGTTAATAAACGGGTTCCGGTTCTGGCCGGTACGGGATCAAACTCCACTGCCGAGGCTATTGCGATATCGAAACACGCCCATGAGATTGGTGCTGATGGCCTGCTTCTGGTGGCTCCGTATTACAATAAACCATCCCAGGAAGGGTTCTATCAACATTACAAAACCCTGGCCGAAGAAATCCCCCTGCCGCAGGTGATGTATAACGTCCCGGGGCGTACCGGCATGAACGTCACTTCCGACACAACCATTCGTCTGGCGGAAATAAATAATATCGTGGCGATTAAAGAGGCATCGGGCAATATCACCCAGGCGAGTGAAATTATTGCACGTGCTGGTGATAAAATTGATGTTCTCTCGGGTGATGACTTCCTTACTCTGCCAATGATGGCCTGTGGAGCCAAAGGGGCTATTTCGGTCACCGCTAATATCATGCCGAAACAGGTTAAAATGATGATCCAGGCGATTCAGGAAGGTCGTTGGGATGAAGCGCTGCAGCTGCACCTGCAGTTGCTTGACTTGCATCAGACCCTGTTTATCGAAGCCAATCCGGTTCCAACAAAAACGAGTGCCGCATTGATGGGTATGTGTCGTCGTGATGTCCGACTGCCCCTGGTTGACATGCAGCCGGAAAATCTGGAAATACTGAAAACAGTATTAACCAAACACGGATTAATTTAACCCTGCAAAAAAATGTCACTGTTCAACGCGACAGTCAGTAAATTCGGAACTGCCCCCAGCCTTACCGGGGCTGTCCCGGATGTTTACGGGTCATGTAAATATGAGGAATCAAATTGCAAAAGTCTGGGACAGCCTCCATGCGGTGACAGTCCCGTTTCTTCTGAATAGTTAGCCAAAAACAATATAGGTGTTAATATGAAAGTAGCAATCGTCGGTGCCGCTGGACGTATGGGTGGCCGATTAATTCAGGCCGTCATGGAGACTGATGGGTTGGAATTATCCGGTGCGGTAGAACGTCCCGGACATCCACACATTGGAACAGATGCTGGATTACTTGTCGCCGTGGGTAAACTGGGGGTCCCCATCACAGACGACCTGGCTGAAACCATGAAAAATGCTGATATCCTCATCGATTTCACCTTCCCCGATGTGACCCTTAAAAACCTGGAAATCTGTGCAAGCCTGGGGAAAATGGTTGTCAGTGGTTCAACAGGTTTCACCCCTGAGCAAAATGAGCAGGTCCGCAAATATGCGAAGCAGATCCCTGTCGTTCTCGCCCCCAACATGAGTGTCGGGGTCAATGCCTGCTTCAAACTTCTCAAAGAGGCGGCCAACATTCTTGGTGATGACTTTGATGTTGAAGTCGTAGAGTTGCACCACAACCAGAAAAAAGACTCTCCCTCCGGAACCGCTGTCCGTATGGGTGAAGTTGTCGCCGAAACTCTGGGACGGGATTATAATCAAGTCGCAAACTATCACCGTGAAGGAATGTGCGGTCAACGAAGCAAAGAAGAGATCGGCATGCAGACAATCCGCGGCGGTGATATTGTCGGTGAGCATACCGTCTATTTTATCGGCATGGGAGAACGGATCGAAATCAGTCACCGTGCCATGAGCCGCGACATGTTTGCCCGTGGAGCGACTCGTGCTTGCCAATGGTTGCAAGACAAAAAATCTGGACTTTACGACATGCAGGATGTTCTAGGCTTAAGTTAACAGGAGATCAAAATGAAAAAAACTCTGATATTGCTACTGGTTCTCTTATCATTGATTCTTGCTGGCTGTGCGACCTTTCATGGGCTTGGCAGAGATATTGAAAAAGCAGGTAACTGGATTCAGCAAAAATCCGATTAATCCAGAAGCTACCAAATCAGAGGCAGTTGGACCATTAAATCGCTTTTCCTTTGCCCTTTATAAATATTTCAGGAGAAACTTCCATGGCACGTATCAACGATAATTATTTAAAGCTCCAAGCTGGTTACCTGTTTCCGGAAATCAGCCGGAGAATCAGTGAATTTACTCAAGCCAATCCCGAAGCAAGCGTCATCCGCCTTGGAATTGGGGATGTCACCAAACCACTGGTTCCTGCAGTACTGAAAGCTTTCCACGAAGGTGTGGATGAAATGTCCAGTGGCGCAACCTTTCACGGCTATGGCCCGGAACAAGGTTACGACTGGCTGTCACAGATCATTATTGACAAAGCGTATAAACCCCTTGGTGTCGATCTGAAAACTTCAGAGATGTTTATTTCCGATGGATCCAAGTGCGATAGCTCAAATATTCTCGATATTTTTGATTTGAGCAACAAGGTTGCCATTGGCGATCCGGTCTACCCGGTTTACAACGATACCAACGTCATGGTTGGCCGTAGTGGTCAAATGAATGATGCAGGCTATTACGAAGGGTTGGTTTACATGCCTTGTACGGAGGAAAATGGATTCAATCCCGACTTTCCAACTGAAAAAGTCGACCTGATCTACCTCTGCTTTCCCAACAACCCGACCGGAACCGTTGCTACGAGAGAGCAACTGAAGGGCTGGGTTGACTACGCCATCGGAAACGACGCAGTCATTCTCTTTGATGCCGCCTATGAAGCCTTTATTACCGACCCCGATATTCCCCACTCCATTTACGAAATTGAAGGGGCCAGGCGATGTGCTATCGAGTTCCGTTCTTTTTCTAAGACAGCTGGATTTACTGGAGTACGCTGCGGCCTGACCATCGTTCCGGAAGAGCTGCTGGGAACCACAATAGAGGGTGAAAAATACAGTTTCAACAAACTCTGGAATCGCCGCCAGTGCACTAAATTCAATGGGGTCTCCTACCCGGTCCAGAAAGCTGCTGCAGCTGTATACAGTGATGAAGGATGGACGCAAGTTCAAGAGATTATCGACTACTACATGGAAAATGCCCGGGTTATTCGTGAGGGACTGTCCGCAGCCGGAATCGAATGTTTCGGTGGTATCAACGCCCCCTACATCTGGCTAAAAACCCCGGAAGGGATGACCAGCTGGGACTTCTTTGACAAATTACTCAACGACTGCTTTATTGTTGGTACCCCCGGCAGCGGCTTCGGCCCCAGTGGTGAAGGTTATTTCCGTCTTTCTGCCTTTGGCGAGCGAAAAAATGTTGAAACAGCCGTTTTGCGAATTAAAGAAAAGTGGGGCAAGTAACAGACGTCCAGACTCAATGATCGAAAAAGGCGTCCCCTGTGGCGCTTTTTTTGCGTATTTATTATTGTCATGAAAGCCGCTTAACCAACCATGACACGAAAAAAAAATTATCTGCCAAACGGGAGAAACAGGATCATCCACTACAGAGGCTCCGGGACACGGAGTAAAATATGTTTTCACGAGTTCAAGATCACAGTTTTAAGCACTTCTCAATATCTCTGTACCTCAGTGGTATCATTTCTTCCTTACAACATAATCAAGGGGAAAATATGAATATCGATTGGGCATATTTACGTAAAGGTTGAGCTTCGTGTAAAAAAGCTCAGGAGTTTCTTGAGCAGGAACAGATCACAATTGAAGAGATCATGGATGCACGCAAAAACAGGATAGAGGATCAGCAAGCCTGGGATCTTGTCAAAGAGGCCAGGGAGATCAGCGTTGCTAAAGGGAAAAAGGTGGTCAATTTTTCCCGGGTTACGGACGAAAAAGAAGCCGTTCTCAAACGGATGATGGGACCAAGCGGCAACCTGCGTGCACCGACCTTGCGAATCAAAGACCAGTTTATCATCGGATTTAATCTGGAGATGTACGAAAAAAAGTTGTAACTATTCACCACCACTACTGATAGGGGCTTGTGGTACCCATGGAAAGGGCGTCTGTCGCCACGGACGGCGACAGTCGAACGGCCATGGACGGC
>LLYT01000007.1 GCA_002049545.1 Deltaproteobacteria bacterium tcs-42
CTGTCGCCACGGACGGCGACAGTCGAACGGCCATGGACGGCGCAAAGTGGCCCTTGGAATGGGTGCCTCAAGGCATTGCAGAACAGTTACTTAAAACCAAGAAAAAAAGAGGTATTGATTTTCCTTGGTGCTCTTGGCAACTCGGTGGATAGCTTCGGTTTTAAAGGGTTTCTCTCCAACTCTGCGGCTCTGCGTTAAAAAGTAGTTTTTTAAGTTTTGACTTTAAGTATATAGCATAAAAGAAACAGGAGAACAGTTATGACAAAGGAGTTGGTCATTTGTACCACCTCCCACGAAACCCGGGTCGCTTTGCTTGAAGGTGGCCATATTGCCGAACTTTATATTGAACGGGATCGGCAAATGGGGATTGTTGGGAATATCTACAAAGGTAAAGTGGTCCGGGTTTTGCCGGGAATGCAGGCCGCTTTTGTCGATATTGGTCTGGAAAAGGCGGCATTCTTGTATGTTGCTGATGTTCTGGATGAGATGGAACAGGTTGAACGGAGTATTGAAGGGGATGAACAGCCGTTGGATCAGGATGCTGGTTCAGAATTGTCACCTCTTCCGCCGATTGAGGATCTTCTTGACGAAGGGCAGGAGCTTCTGGTTCAGGTTTCCAAAGAACCCATTGGAACCAAAGGGGCACGCATTACGTCGCATATCTCTTTACCGGGACGACATCTGGTTTATATGCCGACAGTTGATCATGTGGGGATTTCGCGGCGGATTGAAAGTGAAGAGGAGCGCGAACGTCTGCGGCAAGCTATCGATTCGATGCGGGCTTCAGGAACCGGATTTATCGTTCGGACTGTTTCAGAGGGGAAAAGTGAAGAAGATCTGCGCCTTGATATGGAATTTCTGGTCGGCCTTTGGGGGAACCTCAGCCGTGGGATCGATGCAGTCAGTGCCCCTGGATTGATCCATTCTGACCTGGATGTCACCAGTAAGGTGTTGCGCGACATCCTGACCGAAGATGTCAAACGAATCATTGTCGATAATAATGAAGAATACGACAAGATTGTCCGTTTTTTACGCACCTTTATGCCACGATTGAATTACTGTATCGAACTCTACAAGGGGCAGGAACCGGTTTTTGATGCGTACGGCCTCGAGGTGGAAATTTCACGCTCCCTGGGGCGTAAGGTCTGGCTGAAAAGTGGTGGTTCTATCATTATAGAGCAGACCGAAGCACTGGTTGCAATCGATGTCAACACCGGTCGTTATGTCGGTAAACATAATTTTGAAGATACGATTCTTAAAACCAATCTGGAAGCTCTCAAGGAAATTGCTTTTCAGCTGCGTTTAAGAAATATCGGTGGTTTGATTATCATCGATTTCATCGATATGGACAAGGAAGCTCATCGTGAAAAGGTTCATGCCGCTCTGGAAGAGGCCTTGAGGGCGGATAAGAATAAAACCAATATTCTGAAAATTTCAGAGCTCGGGTTGGTAGAGATGACCCGTAAAAGGGTGCGTGAAAGTATCGGTCGTACCCTTTGTGAGCCCTGTCCTTACTGTGAAGGGAAAGGGTATGTTAAGGGGAAGTTGACGATTATTTATGAAATTCTGCGTGAACTCCGCCGTGAAATGGTTGATCGTCCTGCGGGGCACGTGACTCTGCTGGCTCACCCCGAAATTACCAGTTTGTTGATCGATGAAGAACGTTGCGGTCTGGATGAGTTGGAGCAGCGTTACGGCCGAACCGTTGAAATTAATTCACGACCTGGATTTCATGTTGAACAATTTGAAATTGCCGTGGGTTGAGATGGAGGGGCGCAGCAAGCAGCGCCCCTCCATTCTTTACGGCAGATAAACTGTCTGTTGAAAGACATTCTGTAGAATAAACAGGCAGATAAAGCTGATCAGACAGGCAAAAACGGGGGTGGTTATCCAGCTCCCGGCAATTCCACCAACCGTTCTCCAGCGAATGTTATGCCCTCCCTTGAGGAGACCCATCCCAACCACAGCTCCGACAATCGCCTGGGAACTGGAGACGGGAACCAGCGGCAGAGTTGGTAATCCCAGATTCAATAATAATTGTTCCAGCCGTTGCGAAGCGAATAGAAATAGAACCACCGAGTGAGACCAGACGGCAACCAGAGCCATCACGGGTGACAACTTGAAAATCCCGCTGCCGACGGTATCCATAACCCGCCTTGAGTAAGTGACAACACCGACAGAAATAGCCAGGCTGCCGAGAAAAAAGAGCTGTTGTGCCGGAGTGACACAAAAACCGGCAAAAAGTTCAATGTCGTTGAAGGGGGAAACGGGGAGAAACACCCCGACAACATTGGCAATGTTGTTGGCTCCCAGTGCAAACGATCCAAATGCTCCCATCAATACCAATCCATAACGGGTCATTTCATCCAGCTTGAACATATGGATCTTCCGCTTGCGAATGAAAAAACAGACAATTTTGTATGATATCACGGCCACAATTCCCGACAGAATTGGACAGGCGATCCAGGTTATAATAATTTTAGACAGGGCGTGACTGTCTGTGGGTGAGCCGGCGAAGAGGTTCCAGCCGATAATCGCACCGACAATCGCCTGAGAGGTGGATACCGGGTAGCGCGCCATGGTCATCATGTAAACACTCAAGGCGGCAGAGAAAGCGACCACAAACGCGCCGGCAACGGCATTGACCGCACCCAGTTTCCCCAGGGTATCTGTGGCACCGGCGCCACTGACCACGGCCCCCAGAATAACAAAAATACAGCACAGGGTTGCAGCAGTGCGGAATCTGAGCATGCGCGAACCGACCGCGGTTCCAAAGACATTGGAGGCATCGTTGGCCCCCAGAGACCAACCAAGAAACATGCCGCTTGAAAGGAAAAATACAAACATTAGAGTGAACGCTTAATGACGTAGATAGCCAGGGTATCAGCTAAATCTTCGGCGTGATCGGCTATTTTGTCGATACTTCTGACCAGATCGCGGAGTTGCATTTTTAAATCGAGCCCTAACTCATTATTGTTGAATACAGCCTTTTGTAAACTGGTCGAGACTTTGTCGGCCTCAGTTTCCCAGAATGCAACTTTGTGAATATGATCGCTGGCCTTGGAGATATCTTTAAAATAGGCTCTTAACGACAGGGTTGCCGCTTCGACAGCTTCAACGACGCAGTGAGCCAGGCTTTTCAACCCGTTATGGAATTGTGGATTGATATTCGGACGTTCGATCTCGACCCGGAACATCATCCCTTTGAAGCGCCCCAGCAAGGCATCCATTCGCTCAATCAGTTCCAGGACATCACCGCGTGATTCCGGGATGAGGGTTTTTCGATAGAGTAAATCTTCTATTGAGCGGCGCAGAATGTCTGCCTCTTTCTCAGTTTCTACACTATGGCTGAGATGTTCACTGAACGTATCGAGGTCGTTGAGGAGATAAGCATCAATGCCCTGCATAAAGATCAATCCGGACTCGCTGGCCAGATTGAGAAAGCTGTCGATCTCATTTTCAATTCCGGTACGACTTTTAAATATACTGACAAATGCCATAGGGAGCCTCTTTGGAGTCAGGGGATGATATGGTGCAGCAACAGAAATGCGTAGATATTGAGATTAAAGAATAATAAGTATAACAGGAATTACAAGAAATTTTGCATATTTCCTCAATCAACAAGTCACGTAAGGTCAGTAGCGTCACTGATCATGGTGACGAGGGTAACTCCCCGTTTAGATCTTTTACCATCCATTGAGCGGTTATGCGCCCTTCCTGCCAACATTTGCCTGCCACATCAACCGGCTGTGGAAGGTTGTCAGCGGTGTAATAGAAGGGGACGTTTGCTGAGGAGTTACTGTCGGAATTCTGTTGCAAGACATTTCCAGCCGCATAATAAGCCGGGTCTGAACAGCGACCAAATTGATCGGCTAGTGGACTGCCTGTTTCATGGTCAAACATAAGGTGACTTATTCGGGCCAGCGCTGATTCGGGAGTGAATTGACCAGTAAAAAGAACACCATCGCAAGCGATTTCACGTGTCTTTCCACTTTCATCCACGACCTGAACAGCATGAACCCGATCATTGCCGATGATTTTAATGATCCGGGTGTTTAAAAGCAGCGGAACGCCAAATACCCGCGCCGCATGGTGGATCGGCCAACGGATGGTTGGGCGTTGTGCTTCCTCAAGCATCGCGACAGGCTGAATCCCGGCTTTCTTGCAGGTCGAGAGGGCGGAAAAGCTCACTATTTCAGTTCCGATAACAACAGGGCGCTGAAACGGAACCATCTGTTTTAAATAAAACATGGACTGGAGCGCCCCGGTGTTGCAAATTCCCAGTGCTCTGTCACCAGAAACCAGTCGGGCTGAGCGTGGTGTCTCACGGATTCCAGTGGCCAGGAGAACCCGTTCTGCTGCCAATTTCTGCAAACCCTCGGGGGAAGCGACGGTAAGTAAACCTCCCGGTTCTATTTTAGTCACGGTATGATTCAGCGCAATGGTGACTCCGGCGTTGCGGGCAGTTTCAACCAGCTTTTTTGCATAGTTTGGCCCGGTTAATACCCTTTTGTACTCCCGGATACCATAGGGTGGATGTGCGCAGTGGCGTGGGATACCACCAGCCTCTGATTCGCGCTCCAATACCAAAACACGTTCGATTCCCGACTTTCTCAGCTCTGTCGCCGCAGAGAGGCCTGCCGGGCCAGCACCGATAATCGCAATATCGCAACTTTCATGCTTAAGGGGATCACTCATCTGCATCTTCAACCCCAAGAGGCTCGGCAAATTTTCCTCTGGTTAGCTCTGCAAGGCGTGCCGAGCAATAGAAACCTTGACAACGCCCCATGGTTGCACGTGTACGTCGTTTAAGCCCTGCAAGACTCCCGGCTGGTATCGGACCGTCCATTACGGCATTGATTTCACGCTCTGTGACCAGCTCGCAATGGCAGACAATTTCACCGTATCCCGGTGTTTCATAATCGCGTGGAAGATGCTCTGCCAGGTTAGGAACCGGTGGTATATTTGGCTTTGCCGGTGGATCAAAATGAGTTCCTTGCTCTGCAAGCAGTTGGTGAACATGCTGGGCAAGACCGAGTGCCGAGGTGAGTCCCGTTGAACGAATTCCGCCGAGGGTGATCCAGTTGCGATCAGAATCTTCAATGACCTGGTATTCCCTTTTTTCGGACGCCGGACGAATCCCTGCGTAGGTTGCTGTCACTGGTATGTTGGCAAGCTCTGGAACCTTCTCGATCGCTTGTGCGCGCAGAGCTTCCAGATTGTCTTTGTCTACAGAGGCATCATCCCTGCCGTCCTGATCTTCTGCGGTCGGGCCAACGGCAATGTTGCCAAAAATGGTTGGGAAAAGGACAATTCCTTTGGTTCTCTCCGTCGGAACAGGCAGGATGACCGAACTCAGTAATTCACTTGCCGCCATATCAAAAACGACAAACTGACCTTTGCGTGGTTTGATGATGAATTCACTTGAGCCAAGGAGATTCCGGTCAAGGAGATCCCCGTAAAGACCAGCACAATTTATGACATGGTTCGCTTGTACTTGCCCACGTTTTGTCTGTAGCAACCATTTGTTACCATCGAACTCACCGCCGGTGACTTCAGCATCAAAGAGAGCCTGCCCACCATTTTTCAGCGCCTGTTGCAGATAGGCGAGGGGCGTTGACCAGGGGTCGATAACATACTCACGTGGAACCGCTATAGCTGCCCGTATACGTTTAGCAAGATGGGGTTCGAGATCAAGAACTTCTGACCGGCTGAGAAGGTGTATGTCTTCAACGCCGTTATCGAGCCCCTTCTTTAGTATGTCGGAAAACTTTGCTTCTTGTTCTTCTGTCCAGGCGGCAACCAGGGCACCAGTTTTCAGTAACGGCAAATTGAGGCTTTCGTGAATTTCAAGATATTCAAAATATCCTTTTTGTACACATTTCCACTCCAGGGACCCCGGGGGTGCGTCGAAGCCAGTGTGGAGGATGGCACTGTTCCCCTTGCTTGCCCCTTCAAGGATGTCAGCTGCTTTTTCGATCAGAATAACTGAAGCACCTTCCAGAGCCATCTTGCGAGCTACTGCACAGCCGACTACCCCACCGCCGATAACCGCAATATCGCCACTGGCAAGTAACGAGGTTCTCCCGGTTTTGCCCTTATCCGAGGTATGATTTTTACTTTGTTGAATGGTCATGACTGAACAGTATCAAAAAATGACCAATCAGGCAAATTAAATAAGAAAACGATGCCGATTCAAGGCGGGATATGTGATAGCTACAGATTTGTGTCGGTGGGGGGAGGTTTTTTATTGGCCGGCAATTATAATGTTGACGTTTGCCTCTTTCAGGGCCGCTTCCATTTTGCTCGATGGCGGTTTGTCACAAACGAGATTGGTTACCCTGGCGAGCTTGCACACCTCAAATGACGCGATTTGTTCAAACTTTGAACTGTCGACGAGAAGGGTGATAATTTCTGCCTGTTCGATCATGGCTCGGGCCAGTTGAGCTTCCTCGATACTGTAATCCATAACCCCGGTGCGTGTGTCGAGTGCCCCGACGGTCAAGATCGCATGATGTGCCCGAAAAGATTGAACCTGTGCAATAGCCATGCTGCCGATAGTTTGGCGATTGTCACCATGAAACTCCCCTCCAAGCAGAAAAGTTCGGCTCAATGATAATCCTGTACTCATGACCTTGGCGATTTCTGTCGAATTGGTTACAACGGTTAAGTCGGAGAGTTCGGCAAGTTTTTCGGCAAAATAGAGTGTGGTTGATCCGGTATCAATCAGGATCGTTTCGCTTGGAGAAACAAGCTTAACTGCTTCAACTGCGATTTGAACCTTAGCTTCAACATTTTTGCCCATTCTTTCATGGAAGTGGCCCTCACCGGTCGCCATCGGCAAGGATGCACCACCATGGAATTTTTGAACTTTGCCAACTCGAGCCAGCTCGGACAGGTCTCGTCTTATTGTCTCCCGAGAAATATTGAGAGCTTCGGCTAATTCGTTCACAGTGACGTGTTCGCGCTGGCGAATGATATTAGCAATTTCAGCTTGGCGGGTCGCTGGAGTCATAATAATTTCCACAATTAGTTCTTAATGCGCTGTATCAGTGCAAACAGGGCTTTTTGCAAAACAGGTGTTCGATTAATTGACAAAAACTCCAGCACTTCCGATCACGGTAGCTTTTTGGAGTATGATTGTCAAGAATCGCCAGCCATACTTGGGGTATTGTTTTTTTGACTATTCAGGTTACAAAAGTGCTTGTTCGGGCATGCTCAATGTGGTAATCTAACAGTGTTCTATGACTGAACGATCAGCTAACGCAAAAAAACATAACACTAACAGAAACCTAACAAGGGCTAAGTATCTCTTCCAGGTTAGTTTTCATCGCGGATCGTGCCATGTCGGCGGATTAAGATGGATATTTTTAAGTAATTTCGTTTGTGCCGTGTATAATGAAGAACTTGAATACACATTGACCTAAAAAAAGGAGAGTGGATTTATGAAGAGACTAGCATTAGTGAGTGCAATTGTATTAACGCTTATTGCCAGTGGAGCTATGGCACAGGAGTCATTGAGGGTGTTGACATGGAAAGGGTACGCACCAGCCAAACTGATTAAAGCGTTTGAGGCGGAAACCGGTATCGATGTCAAACTGACCTATTCAAACAACGAAGAGATGATCGCCAAGCTGAGAGCGACCCGGGGAGCCGGATTTGATCTGGCACAGCCGAGTCAGGATAGAATTTCCTTTGTGCAGAAAAGGTTCCCCATTTATCAGCCTATCGACTACAGCAAGGTCAATACCGGCCAGTTGGTTGCTTCGATGGTTGATGCGGTGAAGAAGAACAGTGCTGTTGATGGCAAGGGCTACGCTGTTCCACATTGCTATGGAACCACTGGGATGATCGTTAACCAGAAGCTGGCTCCAGAGGCAGATGACTGGTCAGATCTCTGGAATCCGCAATATGACGGTAAAATTTCTTATCGCCTGAAGCGTCCGCTGTTGATCGCGACCGCTTTTGGTATGGGTGAAGATCCTTTTGCCCTTTATGATGATATCGATGCTTATCGTGCCTTGATGAAACGGGTTGAGAAGAAACTCATCGACAGTAAAAAACTGGTCAAGAACTACTGGACCAGTGGTGATACCCAGGTGGCGATTATCAAGAGTGGTGATGCCAATGTTATTTCCGGTTGGGACGGCAAGGGTTGGACTCTCCATAAGGAAAACCCCGATATCGATTTTATCGCCCCCAAAAGTGGTGCCTTGGGTTGGATCGATACCTTTGCCCTGCCGGCAAAATCAAAAAATATCGAAGGTGCATACAAGTACATCAACTTTATGATGCGTCCTGAAAATGCCGCTTATTTTACGAACCAGGAAGGTTACGGTACCGCTTCCAAAGATGCGATCAACTTCCTGAATGCTGAGATCAAGGCGAATTTCAGCCGTTCGTTCCCACCGGCAGATCTTGATAACATCAAATGGCACCCGCCGGTGCCGGCCGGGTTTGAGAAGATTGAGTCGAAGGTTCTTGATCGTATCAAGGCAGCTAAATAGGTGGAGCTGTGAGTAAGTTCGGGACTGCCCCCGATGTTACCGGGGCAGTCCCGAGAGTTTACGGCCAACGAAGAATGGTGGCGGTTTGTGCCATAAAGGTCTGAACAATAGATAGACAGGTTTTAGGTAAAGGCGGAACTGTCCCTTGGGGCTTTTTCGCCTTTGTTCCATTTCAGGGAGACATATGAGTTACGTTCTGGAAATAAACAATGTCACCAAAAAATTTGGTGATTTTACAGCCGTCAAGTCGGTCAGTTTCAATGTTGAAGATGGAGGTTTTTTCTCAATTCTTGGTGGCTCAGGATGCGGGAAAACAACTCTGTTACGTATGATCTCCGGTTTCGAAGATGTCACCGAAGGGGAGTTGCTGATCCGTGGAGAATCGATGGCAGGAATCCCTCCCGAAAGACGACCGGTCAATATTGTTTTTCAGAACCTGGCACTTTTTCCGATGATGAATGTGGAGAAGAATGTCGCTTTTGGCCTACAACGACAAAAACTGCCCAAGAAAGAGGTAAACAACCGGGTGACCGAAATGCTTGAGCGGGTGGGGCTGGTCGGGTTTGAAAAAAAGAAGGTGACCGAGCTTTCCGGGGGGCAGCGCCAACGGGTGGCAATTGCCCGATCGTTGGTGTTACGACCTTCGATCCTGCTGCTGGATGAACCGCTGGGTGCCCTCGACCGCAAACTGCGAGAACACATGAAGATTGAACTCAAGGTGTTGCAGCGGGAGATTGGAACCACCTTTATCTATATTACCCATGATCAATCTGAGGCACTGGTGATGAGTGATCATGTGGCGGTTATGAACGAGGGGCAGTTTGAACAGATCGATACCCCGAAGAATCTCTATAAAAATCCTGCCACCTCTTTTGTTGCCGGGTTTGTTGGTGAGAGTAATGAATTTAATATTACCGGTTATGCTGATGGTGAGTTGACCACTGACAACGGCTGCAAACTGGTGAAGCCGGGGCTTGATTTCCAACCGAAGAAACTTTTCATTCGCCCTGAAGCGTTTATCCTCGATTCGCCGGAAACGTTACCCGATGTCGCCCTCATCAATACCAGGATAAGGAATATCCTCTTTGATGGTGCAAACACCAAACTTTCTGTTGTGGTCAAAGAGAGCAGTGATGAAATGTTGATCTCATTACCGCAGAACGCCAAGTTCGACAATCTTCATGATGGAGATGATTTACAAGTTGGCATTCATCAAGACGATCTGAAGTGTTATAAAAATTAAAGGGTGAGTCATGAAAAAACGTAGCGGCACATTTTATCTGCTGATGGTTCCAGTACTCCTGTGGTTGATGCTGCTGATTGTTATCCCTCATCTCGACATGGTTTACCGGTCATTCCGTTTTGAAACCGATGATTGGGAGATGGTCTTCTCCCTGAACAACTATCTGACCTTTTTCCGGGATCAGATCTACTGGCTCACCTTTGTCAAAACGGCACTTTACTCCATCGGGGTCACCTTTCTCGCTTTTGTGGTGACTTTCCCGGTCGCCTTCTATCTGACCAAGGTGGTGGGAAAACAGTACAGCAGTTTCATGACCCTGCTGCTGCTGATTCCAATCTGGATCGGTGAACTGGTCACCGTTTACGGCTGGATGATTCTGCTGCGTGATAACGGTGTGATCAATACGTTTCTGATAAATATCGGGATAATCAATGAACCGATTGAGATGCTTTTTACCAACTTCAGTATGACCATCGGGTTGCTCTATATGTCGATGCTCTTCATGATTGTGCCGATGATGTCGGCACTCGACAGTCTTGATGACAGTCTTATCGAGGCGGCCAGTGATCTGGGTGCTTCTAAATGGACTATTTTCAGCAAAATCATTATTCCCTACACAACTCCGGGAATTGTCTCGGGAGGAATCATCGTCTTCATGCTGGTCATAGGTGATTACGTTGCCCCAAATATTCTCGGTGGAAAGAGTTCCCTCTGGTTTACCGAACAGATCTACAACAAATTTCTGATGTCATTTAACTGGAACGAGGGGGCAGCTTTCGGCTTCCTGCTGTTGGGGCTCTCTTCTGCGATTGTCTGGGTAGCGCTTAAACTCTCCGGGCAGAAACTGGAAAAGGTGGGATCATGATTCGCTCGTTACCCTGTTCACGCACTTACTCGGCGGTTTACCGTTTCTATATCACCCTTTTCTACATATTTTTGATCATGCCACTGATTACGATCTGTGTGCTTGCTTTTAACGACTCCAATTTTATTGCCCTGCCGTGGAAAGGGTTTTCCCTGGACTGGTTTTTCGCCAATACTAATGAACGGCTGGGTCTGTTTAAAGATGTCGATCTGATGTTGAGTGTCTGGACGAGTATTAAGACCGGTTTTTTTGTTGCACTCTTTTCTACTCTTATCGGTACCATTGCTGCGTTACTGTTTGAGGAAGAAGAGTTCCGTTTCAAGGGACCACTTTATTTTCTGGCCATCTCTCCGTTGGTTATCCCGGGGGTGGTTCTGGGTCTTTCCATCCTCCTCAGCTCAACCAATGCCGGAACTTATCTTGAAGCGACTTTCGGGCTCGATGTTGAACTGCTGCGTCCGAGTTTCTGGTTGGTGGTGATCGGTCAATTCTCTTTCGGTGCTACCTATGTGATGTTGCTGGTAAGCGCGCGACTGAAAAAGTTTGATCGAACTCTTGAAGAGGCGGCTTTGAGCCTGAGGGCGACACGTTTGCAAGTGATCTGGTTGATTACTGTACCGTTTTTGCGTCCGGCGATTATCGGTGCTTTTGTGGTCGCTTTTCTGCTCAGTTTCTCCAACATCAATACCACCATTTTTCTGGTCGGTTCCGATCCGACTTTGCCGGTGGATCTCTACGCGCGGATCAAGTTCAGCTCCACCCCGGTTCTCAATGCAGTCTCATTCATGATCGTCGCTTTTGTCTCGCTGGCCGCGATTTTCGGTTTTGTCAATAACCAGAAGAATGGTAACAGTTAGCCATGCTGATCGCCCATATCAGCGATTTCCATATCGCCGCACCGGGGGAAAAGGCTTATGGAGTTGTTCCGACAGCGGAGAATCTGGCCCGATGTGTCGACCATATTAACCAGGTTCAGCCGGCGGTTGATCTGGTTCTGGTTACTGGTGATATCACAGCCAATGCATTGCCTGAGGAAGCACTACGTAGTGCAAAGTTGCTGGCTCATCTCAAGATGCCCTTCTATATTGTTCCCGGTAATCATGATGAGTCGGAGCAACTCTGGTCAGTTTTTGCTGAAAAAGGTTGCCCGGCCATAAAGCCTGATTTTGTCAACTATGCAGTCGATGACTATCCCATCCGTTTTATCGCCCTTGACAGCACTGTCGCCGGAGAACCGGGTGGAGAGATCTGCGCTGATCAGGCCGTTTGGTTGGATGAACAATTAGCGGCAGCAGAAGGAAAACCTGTAATTATTTTCATGCACCATCCGCCGATCAAATGCGGTGTACTTGAAACTGATGAAGATGGCTTTGTCGGGGCTGATCTGCTGGGAGAGGTTGTTGAAAAATATAACAATATTGAACGCATCCTCTGTGGTCATATCCACCTGAATACCCATGTTCGCTGGTGTGGAACTGTGGTGAGTATCGCACCCAGCATGGGGTTGCAACTCCTTCTTGATCTGACCATGAAACTTCCTTCCAGCTTTATCAAGGATGCTCCTGCTTATCTGCTTCACTACTGGTCTCCAGAGCAGCAGCTCATTTCTCATGCAGTCTCTCTCCACGAGACGCAAGGTCCTTATCAGTTTTAACCACCCTGATTACATTGCGGCATGGATTGATTAATCATTGACCTTTTCTATAGCTTTGGTATTCTCCTGACGGAGGGGCAGGCTTGCAATATTATATTCAGGAGAGGCTCTATGGCGCGAAAACCCCGCTTACATTTCCCCGGTGCTGTCTATCATGTCACCCTCCACGGTAATGGCAATCAACCCGTTTTTCTGGATGCGACCGATTACACCCGATTTCTGTTGCTGATCCAGGAAGGGATTGAGAAGTTTGGTCATAAAATCCACGCATACTCTCTGCAATCGAACGTTCTTCAATTGGTGGTTGAGGTCGACGAAGTTCCTCTCTCACGAATCATGCAGCAACTCGGGTTTCGCTACACCCGCTGGTTTAACGACTGGCACCAGCAGGCCGGCCATCTGTTTCAGGGACGCTACAAGGCGATTTTGATCGATCCTGAAGAGTACTTGTTGGAGCTGGTCCGCGAAATTCACCTTGCTCCGGTTCGCAGTGGACGGGCAAATGCGCCGATGAATTATCTGTGGAGCAGTCACCTTGCCTATTGCGGCCGGGAAAAAGTGCTCTGGTTGACGACCGGGAGAACCTACCTGCAAGTCGAAGAAACTGGAATTCGCGCCCTGATGAAATTCCATGCTTATGTCAATGACGGATCAGCCGAAGAGGCCAGGGTTGATTTCGGTCGCGGGAGTGTGTATGACCCGCGTATCCTGGGTGATGAAGAATTTGTTCGTGGAGTGATGAAGCTTTCGCGACAGAAGTACCAGCCCAGAATTAATCCCGAAAAAGTTTTTCGCGTTGTCCTGGAGCGTTATAAACTGACCGAAGAAGAATTGGCAGCACCGGGGAAAAATCGTCACCATTCCGAGGCACGAGCCTATCTGGCGTGGCTCTACCTGGAAACCGGTTGTGCGACCATGACCGACCTCGGTGAGCGTCTCGGGCGTGATGTCTCCTCCCTCAGTTCTGCAGTGCGGCGGTTGCAGGTGAAAGCCAAGCAAGATGAGAAAGTGGTTGAAAAGTACCAGAAATTGATGAATCGGATACGACGTTGAAAGATATGGATAATCTTCAGTTGACCCCCATTGGCACGATCAAAACCCCCTATCAGGACAATGCACCCTACCAGCCCGTTGATACCGATGATCAGGAGTTTTGTCTGCAATTAAAACCTGAATATGCAGCTGGCTTGAAAGATCTCGATTCTTTTACTTATATCTATGTTCTTTATTTTATTGACCGATTGAAGACCACCCCAACAATGGACGTTTCTCCCCCGTGGGCTGTCGGTCAACAGGTTGGCCTGTTTGCCAGTCGCTCTCCAGTCCGCCCCAACCCCATCGGCCTGAGTGTTGTCAGAATCAAAAAGGTCATCGGAAATCAGGTTTACACTTCCGGGCTCGATGTGTTTGACGGCACCCCATTACTCGATATCAAGCCCTATATTAACGATCTCGACAGTAAATGTGATGCAAATAACGGTTGGGTTCAGGATTTTGATGAGGATGAACACTTAGCTTTACATATTCAGGGGATTCCACACGATTATTGACCTGGTCAGGTGCCGTAGGGGCACCGCCTGCTGCGCCCAGATTGTAGAGATATCCTGTAGGGGCGAACCTATGTGTTCACCCTGATTGCTAAATGTAGAATATGATCTATAATGTTTTTTGATTGAATGTTCGCGAGGGGGGAGTATGAAAGCAGAAAATAAGAGTACAGAAATATCAGAGCGCATGGGTAATTATCCGTGCGCTTTTTCAATTTTGGTAATAGGCGTGCTGCAATGAAATTTAATCCCGATATCCACCACCGGCATTCGATCCGGTTACGCGGGTACGATTATTCGACAGCTGGATTTTATTTTGTGACGATCTGTGTCCAAGGACGCGAATGTTTGTTGGGTGAAATTGTCGATGGCGAGGTGGTATTGAATGATGCCGGAGGGATGGTGGATTATTGGTGGCATGAGTTGGCCAATAAATTTCCGACTGTGGAATTAGACCACTATGTCATTATGCCCAACCATTTCCACGGGATCATCATTTTACAACCACTCGTAGGGGCGAACCTATGTGTTCGCCTTGATGCAGATTTGCCGGAATTTCCGGGCGGACACACAGGTCCGCCCCTACCGAGGATGGTTCAATGGTTCAAAACAATGTCTACCAATGCATATATACACGGTGTCCATCACCACAATTGGTCATCATTTCCCGGTAAATTATGGCAACGCAATTATTACGAACGGATCATCCGCAATGAAAACGAATTGAACCAGATCCGGCAATATATCCATCACAATCCGGTAAAATGGGATATTGATGCTGAAAATCCGGCCAACCACCAGAAAAATATATTGTAGGGGCGCCGCTTGCTGCGCCCTGATTGTAGAGATATCAGGGGCGGTCCCCTGTGCCCGCCCGGTTCATGGGAAATGGCATGTGATTTTTTTGAAATAGTGTGACTTATTCTGACACGGTGGGGTGGTAGGGTGTTTGGTAGGAGGCAGGTTGATGAAATTTTATGCACATTCAACTGACAACCCGGATAAATCTGATTGGCAGCCCCTTGAGAATCATTTGGAGGCAATATGGATGCGATAGCGCGACCTGGACAATCGGTAACATCCCATCTGGAAAATGTTTCCGTAATTTGTAGTGATTTTGCTGCAAAGATAGAGCTTGCGGATGTAGGCGAGCTGCTTGGCCTTCTTCATGACTTCGGGAAATACAGCGATCAGTTCCAAAGCTATATTCAGTCTGCTGTGGGGATGCTTGATCCGGATAAAGATGAGGATTATGTTGAGGTAAGAAGGCTGAAAGGAAGTATCGATCATTCGACCGCAGGGGCTCAATGGATTTGGCAATTTTGCCGTAACTACGGAGAACAGGGGAAGTTGTTCGGCCAAATCCTTGCAATCAGCCCTGCTTCACACCATGGCGGTTTGATCGATTGCTTGAGTCCTGCAGGAAAGAATGTTTTCGCTATGCGGATGGCGAAAGATGATCAAAAAACGCATTTGACCGAGTGTGTAAAAAAAGCGGATCCTCAGCTTATTCGAAGATTGGAGAATCTTGTCGATCAGGGATTGCTGCAAAGAATTCAGGAACAAATTGTAAAATTGATGACCGCTAAGCAGGGGCAATCGGAACTAGAGGGATGGTTCAAAATCGGGCTTTGGACTCGATTCCTCTATAGTTGCTTGATTGATGCAGACCGGATTGATAGTGCAGATCAGGAAAATCCAGAAAATAAATCTGTCAGGCGGAGCGGGCCGATTGATTGGCAGATCGCTATTGACCGGATTGAAGAAAAACTTTCAAATTTAGAAATAAAACATTCAATTGATCATCTTCGTCGGAATATCTCCGACAGGTGTAAAGAGCGAGCGAGTGACGGGCAGGGAATCTACACCTTGACTGTGCCAACGGGCGGCGGAAAAACCTTCGCCGGGATTCGTTATGCTCTGCACCATGCGCACCGGCACAACCTTGATCGAATCATCTGTATTATTCCTTATACCTCCATCATCGAACAAAACGCCGAAGCTGTTCGAGGTCTCATTGAACGTGAAGGGGATAAGCAGCCTTGGGTTTTGGAGCATCATTCAAATCTTGAACCGGACGTACAGACTTGGCAAAGCAAACTGGTTGCGGAGAACTGGGATGCGCCGATTGTTTTTACCACTATGGTGCAATTTCTTGAAACGCTCTTTGCTGGTGGCACTAGAGGTCCAAGGCGAATGCATCAATTGGCAAACTCGGTTTTGATTTTCGATGAAGTACAAACGTTGCCGATTAAGTGCGTTCATCTTTTTTGTAATGCGATCAATTTTCTGACGGAACATGCGGGAACGACGGCTCTTTTGTGTACGGCGACTCAACCCCTTCTAAACAAACTGAAGAACCCGGATAAGGGGCAATTGACTGTTCCGCCTGAAAACGAACTGGTTGAAAATGTCGGCGAACTTTTTGAAAAATTGAGACGGGTCGATGTCCGTAACGGAATAAAGACGGAAGGATGGTCTGAAACGGAGATCGCCGAACTTGCCCTGAGCGAATACCGAACTAAAGGCAGTTGTTTGATCATTGTTAATACCAAGGCGTGGGCGCAACTGCTTTACAGCTTTTGTGCTCAGCATCTCGATCAGGAATGCGTATTTCACTTGAGTACCAGCCTGTGTCCAGCGCACCGGAAGGAGATTTTGGAACAGGTCAAGGCTCGTTTGGAGAATGAATTGCCGGTTCTTTGTGTCAGTACCCAACTCATCGAAGCCGGTGTCGACGTTGATTTTGCTACTGTGATCCGCTTTCTTGCCGGACTCGATTCCGTCGCCCAAGCGGCCGGACGCTGCAATCGCAACGGCAAACAAACGACGGCAACAGTTCATGTGGTCAATCCAGCCATTGAGTCGATAGAAGTGTTGACCGACATCAAGGAGGGGCGTGACAAGGCGCTCAGAGTTTTGTCCGAGCGGAACATGGAGGAATTGTTATCTCCCGAGTCGATGGAACTTTATTTTTCCTATTACTTTTATCAGCGAGCGGGTGAAATGGACTATCCGGTGAATGCTCCTGAAGCCGGACGTGACGACAGTTTGCTCAACTTGTTGAGCGACAATCGGAACAATATCGATAGAACGCAGGGGCTGAGGCTCCGGCAATCATTTAAGACCGCCGGAAAGATTTTCAAAGCGATTGATGCGCCGACTGAATCGGTAATTGTTCCCTTTGGTGAAGGGGCAATGATTATCGCGGAATTGTGCGCCGAGCAAGAGCCCGCCAAGGTGCGACAATTGCTCAAGAAAGCGCAGCAGTTCAGTGTCAATGTTTTTCCGAATATTTGGCGGAAGCTAATAGATGAGGATGCCGTCGTGCCGGTACGTAGCGGTGAATTTTATTATCTTGATGAACGTTATTACAGTGTCGAGTTTGGCTTGTCGGTCGAAAGCGTCAGCGACTTTGAGACACATATAGCATAGAGAGGAGGCTTGATGAAAAACAGCATAAATTTCAGATTGTGGGGCAGATATGCTCTTTTTACCGATCCGGTGACCAAGGTTGGTGGAGAAAAATGCTCATATCACGTACCGACCTACGAAGCGATCAAGGGGGTACTCAAGTCGATCTACTGGAAACCGACCATCATCTGGCATATCGACAAGGTGCGGGTGATGAACCCGTTGCGGACCCAGACCAAGGGAACCAAACCTTTGGTTTGGGGCGGTGGCAACAGCTTGGCGATCTACACTTTTTTGCACGATGTTGAGTATCAGGTTACCGCGCACTTTGAGTGGAACGAAAACCAACCCAACCTGGCACCGGACCGTATTGATGGTAAACACTTCAACATTGCCAAGCGAGTGTTGGAGAAAGGGGGCAGACAGGATATTTTTCTCGGGACTCGCGATTGTCAGGGCTATGTCGAACCTTGTGAATTCGGCGAGGGGACAGGGGCTTATGACGATATCGATGAGCTGAGTTTCGGTTTGATGTTCCACGGCTTCGATTATCCAGACGAAACGGGTGAGAACGCACTGAATAGCCGTTTCTGGCATGCGACGATGCGGAAAGGTGTGCTGGAATTCCCACGGCCAGAGGAGTGTGAAACCCGCCGCTTTATTCGCAAGATGATTCCCAGGGAGTTCGGGCTTGGAAAAAATGTCCAGCCGGTTGAGCTGGAGGAGGCTTTGCTATGAGTTGGTTGGCGAAGTTGTATGAGACGTATGAGGCCGGTGTCGCACTTGACCTGCCCGACGAACAGAAGTTGATGCCGATTAGCCATACCCGTCAGAATGCACACATAAAAATAGTCATTGATGGCAACGGTAATTTTAAGCGGGCTTCGGTGTTGGAAAAAACACAGATAATATTGCCAGCGACTGAACAATCCGCAGGACGATCAGGGAGGCTGCCTCCACCACACCCATTGTCAGATAAACTGCAATATGTCGCTAAAGATTATCCTGAATTTGGAGGAAGGAAGCCCTCCTTTTATTCTGCTTACGAACAGCAACTCAGACGATGGTGTGAGTCTCCATTTGCACATCAAAAAGCTGTGGCAGTGCATAATTACATAACAAGGGGGCGGGTTGTTGCGGATTTGATTGAGTCGCACGTTCTCTTTATTGGTGACGATGGAAAATTCTTGTTTTACTGGCCCTTCGAGAATAATTCGGAAAAACCTGCGCCATTGATATACAGGGTTTTGCCGCCGCTTCCCAAGGATAAAAGAATCGAAAAAGACAAATCAGAAGTTGAGCAGGGTGATGCCTTGATTTGCTGGCAGGTTGAGCAGGAGGGCGATTTACATGCTGAAACATGGACGGATGCGTCACTTTATGAAAGCTGGATTCATTTTGACGGTACTGAAGGTGGAGAATCAGGGCTCTGTTTTGTTACGGGTCAAGAGCAAGTTTTGGCGACAAATCACCCCGCAAAGCTCCGCCATACTGGTGATAAAGCAAAAATTTTGTCGGCGAACGATTCCTCCGGTTTTACCTTCAGGGGAAGGTTTACTGAAGGAAATGGCAGCCAGGTCGTTGGGGTCGGTTACGAAGTTACCCAGAAAGCCCACAACGCCTTGCGTTGGCTGATTGACAAGCAGGGATTTCGAAATGGTGATCAGGTTTATGTCTCTTGGGCGGTTTCGGGTAAATCGATTCCAGATCCTATGCAAAGTACATTCTCGTTATTTGGGCAACCGCTTGTTTTTCAGGAAACTGATGAAAAAGAACCGGAAGAAGCAACAGATCACAGCATAGACCTTGGAGCATCCTTCGCTCATAAGTTCAATAAATATCTCGCAGGGTATCGAGCCCATCTCGAACCGAATGAACAGATCGTTGTTATGGGACTTGACTCAGCGACGCCGGGTCGGATGGGGGTCATTTTCTATCGTGAACTTCTCGCCAGTGAGTTTTTAGAGCGTTTGGAAAGCTGGTATACGCAATTTACATGGCCTCAGCGTTATTCGGTGGATGTCGATCCGGATCCCCGAATTATTGCCGAAGCTGCTTATGGCGATGTTTTGAAAAGTAATGATACCCTCAAAAAAAATCTGTTTGAACGGATTATGCCGTCCATCATAGACGGGCAGCCGTTTCCACAAGACATCATGTTTTCAGCCGTTCGTCGGGCGAGCAACAGAAACAATTGCGAATGGGAACGCAACCTGGGCGTAGCATGTGCGCTTTACCGGGGATTTTACCAACGACATCCAGATAAACGACAAAGGAGAGAATATTCGATGACACTCGAAGAGAGCAAAATCTCAAGAGATTATCTTTATGGTCGCCTTCTGGCGATTGCCGAACGAATTGAAGATGTTGCGTTATCCGTCGGTGGTGAAAATCGACCGACAACAGCCGCTAGACTGATGCAGCGTTTTGCCGACAGACCTTTTTCGACATGGCGCAACATTGAGTTGGGATTGCAACCGTACATGCAGAGATTACAAGGCAATAGAGCCGGTTTTCTTACCAACAGGAAGAAGGAGTTGGATATGGTTATGGCATCCTTCCAAGATGAAGATTTTTCTCGTGATAGCCCGCTGAGTGGTGAGTTTTTGCTGGGTTATCACTGTCAGAGGATGTTTTACCGCCAATTGAATAGTGAAGAATCAACTGTTTTTGATAAAGGAGAATAGCCATGAGCCTTGATAATAAAATTGATTTTGCCGTCATTTTCAGTGTGAAAAACGCCAACCCCAACGGTGATCCGTTGAACGGGAACCGTCCGAGAATCGATTATGAAGGGTTTGGCGAGATTTCCGATGTTTGCCTCAAACGTAAAATCAGAGATCGTCTTCAGTCGGATGGCCATGCCATATTTGTGCAGTCGGATGAGAAGAAAACTGATGGCATGCCGAGCCTTAAGGCGCGGGCGGAGTCGAGCGAGTACGGTTTAGGTAAGGATGCTTTTAACCGCAATAAAACGTCGCCAGAGCAAGCGGGCAAGATGGCCTGTGAAAAGTGGCTGGATGTCAGGACATTTGGTCAGTTGTTCGCATTCAAAAGTGAAGCAAAAGATGGTGTTTCAATACCGATCCGTGGTCCGGTGTCGATCCATTCAGCGTTCAGTGTCGAACCGGTCAGTGTGTCCAGCACTCAGATAACGAAGAGTGTCAGTGGTGAAGGAGATGGCACTAAAAAGAGTCCCGACACCATGGGCATGAAACACCGAGTTGACAGGGCAATTTTTGTTACTTTTGGTAGTATGAATCCGCAATTGGCCCAAAAAACCGGGTTTAGCAGCGAGGATGCCGAAAGCATCAAAACGGTACTGCCAAAACTTTTTGAAGGTGACGCATCATCTGCACGTCCCGAAGGGAGTATGGTGGTGGAAAAGGTTATATGGTGGAAGCATAATTCCAAGGCAGGGCAGTATTCATCTGCCAAGGTGCATCGGTCGTTAACTGTTAAGCCGGATGGCAGTTTTGAAATATCGAAATTGGGTGGCTTGGAACCTAAACTAATTGATGGGTTTTGATTGCCGTCAAGTGGGGTACAACTTGTACCCCGCACCAAACTGACACGGAGAGAAGCTGATCTCGTGACAATTTGTCACAGATTGAAACCGCAGGGAGAAAATATTCGGCTATTGCATAACAGGGGAGGTCCAAATTGTACCGCCCCTTCAACAGACCCCGCAATTTCCGTGTCGAGTTGTCGACAAAATGCCGACAACTGAAACAGAAATTTTGGCACGGCTGGGTGATAGGTTTTAAGGAAGGCAACCTCCACAGTGTCTTATCGACTTGTTACGGTTGAGACGCTGTGAAGATTTCGCCAGAATCGTAAAAAGTCGTGGAGGGGGTGGAATGAACAGCAACAGTGAAAAGACGCTGGCGGCACGCGCTACGGAGTTGGGCAAAAGTGCAGATTCAAATGTATTTGCCGAACTGGTTGAACTGGTAGATTCGAAGTCACCTTTGGTGCGGCGTCTTGCAGCCTCGGCAATCGGCAAGCTGGCGGAGATTGTCCCGGCTGAATCCGCTGTTCGCGCACTCCATCCGCTTTTGCAGGACGACCACCCTCAGGTGCGGCAGTATTCGGCCAAGGCGTTGGGCGCGTTTGGCGCTGCCGCAAAAGTAGTTTTGCCGGATCTGCGCGATTTATACAGTAATCCGGTGGAGCGTGATTATGTAAAGCGAAGTGTCCTTGCTGCGGGAAAATTGATCCGTTCAGCGGTTGATATCGCAGAAAGGCAAGCCATCCATTTCTGTCAACGCTGTGGAGTAGAACTGGAGCATGATGAATATACCCGTAGTCAAAAGGCATTTCAGCGCCCCTTTTGCAACTACTGCTTTGACGAGGTTTTTCTGGAACGGCGCAATTTTGAAACCAAGGTGGAGTTGCAAAAGAAAATCCGGGCAAAAGATGGAACCTGGGTGCAGTCGGATGGCGAGCGGTTGATTTGCAAAATGCTCAGTGCAGAACGGATTCGCTATCGTTACGATGAGCGTTTTCGTATCCTTGATGGCTATGCTATTCGGCCCGACTTTTATCTGCCGGAATTTGATGTCTATATTGAGTATTGGGGGATGGATACCGCCGATTACAAAATCGGAATGCTGAAAAAGCAACAACTCTATCAGCAACAGGGGAAAAAACTGATATCGCTATATCCGGAGGACAAGCCGCATATGCGCCAAGTGTTACGGAGTAAACTGGTTCAGCACGGGTATGGAGGGGAAGCAGATGGATGACGAATCCAAATACATCATGCTCTCGGCTCTGCAGCATTATCAATTTTGCCCGCGCCAGTGTGCCCTGATCCATATCGAACAGCAATGGGCGGAAAATCGCTACACCGCCGAAGGAAAGGTTTTACACGAACGGGCTGACAGCAACAAAAGTGAATGGCAGGGTTCGGTGCGAATTGACCGTACTCTGCCGCTTTGCTCACGACAGCACGGTTTGAGTGGACAGGCCGACGTGGTGGAGTTCCATGCCGATGGGATGGTTTATCCGGTTGAATATAAACGGGGCAAACCAAAACAGGATCGTTGTGACGAGGTGCAGTTATGTGCCCAGGCTCTTTGTCTGGAAGAGATGTTGAACGTTAAAATTTTGGAAGGCGCTTTGTTTTACGGCCAGCGCCGCCGCAGGAAAGAAATTTTGTTTGATGAAGAACTCAGAGCCTTGACGCAGGAGGTTATCGACAAAACCCATCAATTGATAGATAAAGGGCAAACCCCGCAGGCAGTCTATAGCAAGAAATGTGACGCCTGTTCGCTGCTTGGTTTATGTCTGCCGAAAAGCTGTGACGGGAATCGCTCGGTACAACGCTATCTATCCAGCATGCTCAGGGGGGACTGATGAGAAAAATGCTGAATACGCTCTATGTGACTACGCAGGGAGCCTATCTGCACAAGGAAGGTGAAACTGTTGTTGTCAAGGTGGAGCGGGAAAATCGTTTGCGGTTACCAATCCACACTTTGAGTTCGATTGTCTGTTTTGGTCAGGTTTCATGCAGTCCCTATTTGCTGGGACACTGTGCGGAAAAGGATGTCGCGGTTAGTTTTATGACTGAATATGGACGGTTTCTTGCGCGACTGCAGGGGGCGGTCTCCGGAAACGTATTGTTGCGCCGAGAACAATATCGCCGTGCTGACAACGAACAAGCCTCTGCTGCGATTGCCCGGATGTTTGTTGTTGGTAAAATCTCTAATTCACGTGTCAATATCCATCGGGCTTTGCGAGATCATCGGGGTAAAACTGAAGAATCGAATATGGGGCAGATCTGCCAGGTGTTTTCTCGATACGCCAAGCAGTTGTTGCTGGAAGATGGTCTGGATAGTATTCGTGGAATCGAGGGCCGGACGGCAAGAGACTACTTTGATCAATTCAACCATTTGATTGTTGCCCAGAAAAAAGATTTTATTTTCTCCGGTCGGAATCGTCGACCACCCCTGGATCGAGTCAACTGCCTGCTGTCATTTGTCTATACGCTGCTTTATCATGATGCCCGTTCTGCTCTTGAAACAGTTGGTTTGGATCCGGCGGTTGGTTTTCTCCATCGAGACCGGCCGGGGCGGCTGGGGTTGGCACTTGATTTGACAGAAGAATTCCGGTCGATGTTGGCTGACCGGTTGGTGTTGTCATTGATAAATCTGGGGCAAGTGAAGAAAAAGGGATTTATCGTCACAGAAGGGGGTGCGGTAAAAATGGATGAAGACACTCGCAAGACGGTACTGGTGAATTATCAAAAGCGGAAACAGGAGGAAATTGAGCATCCGTTTCTGCAGGAAAAAATTCCGGTTGGAATGTTGATGTTGGCTCAGGCTCAGCTTCTCAGCCGATATCTGCGCCGTGACCTTGACGGTTATCCTCCATTTCTATGGAGGTGAAATATGATGGTTCTGGTGAGTTATGATGTTTCAACAGTTGATCGTGTCGGGGCAAGGCGGCTGCGGCGAGTTGCCAAAATCTGTCAGAACTATGGGCAGCGGGTGCAGTACTCTATTTTTGAATGTATTGTCGATCCGGCACAGTGGACGCAGATGCGCCGTCAGTTGCTAGATGTCATAGACGAAGAAATGGATAGTTTACGATTCTATTTTATGGGTTCAAACTGGAAGCACCGGGTGGAACATGTCGGGGCAAAAGAGACGATAGATCTTGAAGGGGAATTGATTATTTGATTTGTATGCGAACCTCTAGTGGTAGGTAAATTCCCAACAGGTTCGCGAAATTGTATCATGCTGGAAAATCGAAATAATATTTGTGGGTCCAGAGTTGTCAAGTTGTTTTCTGTGCCAGATTAATCAGGTTCGCAAAATCGAAAGTAAAGCCATTGTAAAATCATGCTGTTGTCAGCATGCGGTCGCCCCCTTCGCGGGGGCGTGGATTGAAACCTATCCTTGGATTATGTCAACAGCTTGGAGGTTCTGTCGCCCCCTTCGCGGGGGCGTGGATTGAAACCGTCGTATAACTCCTCGTCAAGACCTCAATTCCAAGTCGCCCCCTTCGCGGGGGCGTGGATTGAAACAACAATCGGGCAGACACATCGGTCTGCCCCTACGGGTCGCCCCCCTTCGCGGGGGCGTGGATTAAAACTGGGCAGACGTTGATCACGCATCAGATTGCTGTGCCGCGATGAAACGATATTACGTCGGGACGAACCTTGTGTTTGCCCGGTTGACTGAAAAGATGACAAATCCGGGTCGTTTAGTCTTATTAAAATTCATCTCTAAACTGTATACAGTATTCACATCCAGGGGGAGAAAATTGTGCTTCCAGGAAAAATGATTCTTCGAATAGTCTTGCTATAATAGGGGGTTATCAGTTTTATTTATTTTTCGAGTCAAAATCACTATAAATAAAAATCTTGACATGAATCAGTCGTTCCGCTAGAAGGTACGTGGTTTGATTACACTGCTGAAAGATGTGTAAATATACATTGAAATTCGTATGTGGGAGCGCATCGCTACGCAAGCTCCCCCTCTGTGGAGACATAGTTATTATGATCGAAAGCTATATTGTTGAATATATGTATGTTTGGGTGCTTCTGGGCATGGGAATCATCTGCGGTATGGCGCCTCTGTTGATTTCCTTCTTTTTTGCGCCTCGCCATCTGTACAGCAAGACCCGGGATACATATGAGTGTGGAATGGATCCCTACGGTACGGCATGGAATATACGCTTTGATATTGCCTATTATCTTTATGCACTCATTTTTCTAGCTTTTGATGTTGACGTTCTTTATCTGTTTCCTGTTGCTACTGCCTTTGACAAGGTTTCAGCAGCACGGGGAATTACTGAGATAATCATTTTTGTTGGTATTTTGTCTCTGGCGATTGTCTACGCCTGGGTTAAGGGAGTATTTACGTGGCCGAACAGAAGAAAAGCCTGCTAAACATTCACTCCTATTCGAAGGAGTGTGCAGAGCGGTATGATGGCGCTGATCTGCAGCAAACCAAAACTTCAGATGGACCCCCTCTGCTTCAGATGAAGTTGACTGACGCGATTTTTGATCTGTGTCGGGCTAACTCCCTCTGGCCTCTTACGTTTGGTCTCTCTTGTTGTGCTATTGAAATGATGTGCTCCGGTATGGCCCGTTTTGACCTGTCTCGCTATGGAGCTGAGGTTTTCCGTCCTTCGCCGCGTCAGTCGGATCTGATGATTGTTGCTGGTACGGTTAACCGGAAGATGGCTCCTGCCCTTGTCACTTTGTATGAGCAGATGCCGGCCCCGCGTTACGTTATTGCTATGGGTAACTGTGCTGTGGCTGGTGGCCCTTTCGCAGTTGAAGCGAACTATGATGTTGTCCTCGGTGTTGACAAGTTGATCCCGGTTGATGTCTATATCCCCGGTTGTCCGCCGCGTCCAGAAGCCCTGATTGAAGGTATTCTGCAATTGCAGGAACAGATTACCGGTAAGCGCTTCCCGATCCCGCAGAACAAGATGCCGGAGGGAGTGTAGAGCTATGGATATAAATCAAGTTAAAAAACAGTGGCAGACCCTGTCAACGACTATTGAAGATATCGATTATGCGGTCAGTGGTCATGACTACAATATCTGTCTTGAACGCGACAAGGTTCGGGATTTTGCAACGTTAATGCTCGAGGAAGGTTTTTATCTGGTTGATCTGATGGCGGTCCACGTGACCCCGGCTATCGAAGTCGTTTATCAGTTTGCCCATTTTGAAACCCGTTGCCGGGTACTGGCGCGTGCTTTTGTCGATGATAATTCTGAAATTGCAACTATTGCCGATATTTATCAGGGTGCTAACTGGCATGAACGCGAAGCTCGTGATCTTCACGGTGTCGTGTTTGTCGATCACCCCTATCTTTTTCCGTTGATTCTTGCGGAAGAGGATGTTGATTTGAAGCCCCTGTTGAAAAAAGAGGGGACGCTCAAAGATATTGATGCTGTTCGGCGTAAACCTCCTGAGCCTGCACCCGAGCCAAAAACCAAGGTCAAGCCTGAGGGTGCAGAAGCCAAACCTGAAGCCGCCAAGAGTCAGGAGCAAAGCTGATGGCTATGGATGTAGAAACACTGGAAGATTCCAGGCATCACCGGTATGTTCTGAATATGGGGCCACAGCACCCAAGTACCCATGGCGTGTTGCGGATATTGCTGGAACTTGAAGGTGAGTATGCGATGGAGCTGCTCCCCGTTCTGGGTTATGGCCATCGCTGTCACGAGAAGATCGCTGAGCATAAACCTGTCAAATCGTTCATGCCCAATACTGCGCGGATGGACTATCTGGGTGCCTTGATCTACAACCATGGCTACGCGCATCTGCTGGAAAAGGCGGCCGGAGTTGAAGTTCCGGAGCGGGCTGAGTATATCCGCGTTATTACATCAGAGTTGAATCGGATTCAGAGCCATCTGCTCTGGTATGGAGCGTATCTGCTTGATCTTGGTGCTTTTACACCGATTATGTACGCTTTTGATGATCGTGAACATATTCTTGATATTCTTGAGGATGTTACGGGTTCTCGACTCACCTACTGTTACTTCCGGGTTGGCGGGGTGAGCAAAGACATTGATGACAAGTTTGTGACCAGCACCAGGGCTTTTATCAAGCGGTTACGCAGTCGTTTCCCCATGTACGAAGATTTGGTGAATGGCAACATTATCCTCCAGAAACGCTTGAATGATGTCGGTGAACTCACACCGCAACTGTGTGCCCGCTACGGTGTGACCGGCCCGTTATTGCGCGGAACTGGGGTTGACTATGATATGCGCCGGGCGGAACCATATTCGATTTACCCGCAATTTGACTTTGAAATTCCCACCGAAACCAAGGGTGACTGTATGGCCTCCTTTTTGGTTCGGTTCCGGGAAATGGAGCAAAGTTTACGCATCATTGAGCAGGCTTTGGATGGACTGCCAGAAGGTCCCGTCATGGCTGCCAAGGTGCCAAAGAAGTTGAAAATTCCAGCTGGCGATTATAATGCCTCGGTAGAAGCGCCGCGTGGTGAGCTTTCGTACTATCTTGTTTCTGATGGATCAGATGTCCCGTATCGTCTCAAAGTGAGAACGCCTTCCTATTCTAACCTCAGTGTTGTTCCTGAGATGTGTCAGGGAATGCTGCTTTCGGATGTGGTGTCGGCTATGGGTGCTCTGGACTTGGTTATCCCCGAGATTGACAGGTAGGGTATATGGAAATCTTTTACAGTATTCTTCCGGATCTGATTCGGATGGTTGTTTGTGCCGTATGCGGAGCCGCGATTGTATTTGGTAATGCATTGGTGATGGGTTACGCAGAGCGGAAGCTGGCAGGGCACATCATGCTTCGACCCGGCCCCATGGAGGTTGGTTTTCATGGCGTGTACCAACTCGTGGTTGACGGTTTGAAGCTGATGGGCAAGCAGCTGGTGGTTCCGAAAAATGCCGACCGGCCTCTGTTTATGCTGGCACCACTGCTTGCATTTGCTCCGGTTTTTGTCCCTCTGCTGGTGATACCATTCAGTGACAAAATTCAGGGTTTTGATCTGGATATCGGGCTATTGGTCATCCTGGCACTCGCCTCGATAAATCTGCTGGCAATTTTGATTGGTGGTTGGTCCTCAAATAATAAGTACTCACTATTCGGTGCTTTTCGAGCCGTTTCCCAGAATGTTGCCTACGAAATCCCGATGCTGCTCTCATTGCTGTCAATTATCTTCATGACGAATACTTTCAGCTTGAAAGGGGTTGTCGCGGCACAGAGCCCGGTCTGGTTTATCGTCATTCAGCCCCTGGCTTTTTTGATTTATCTGGTAGCTATTGTTGCTGAAACCAACCGCGCACCTTTTGACTTGCCTGAGGCTGAGAGTGAGCTGACAGCTGGTTTTCATACTGAGTATGCCGGTATGAGCTTCAGTCTGTTCGTGTTAGGCGAATATGCCAACATGTTTATTGTCTGCAGTGTTGCCACGGTGTTCTTCCTTGGCGGAAGCTCGGGGATCCCATTGCCCTACTTTGAATACAGCGGGATTATCTGGTTTCTGTTAAAAGTCTATTTGCTGATGTTTTTCCTGATCTGGATCCGTTGGACTTATCCGCGAACTCGTTTTGATCAGTTGATGAATTTTTGCTGGAAGTACCTGATTCCATTCTCACTGGTTAACCTTATTATTACTGTCGTGATGGTGAAGCTGCTATGAAATCCTATTTCTCAGAGTTGTTTACGGGAGCATGGAGCCTTATCCTTGGCCTGAAGGTCACTATCAAGGCACTGTTCACACCGATTGTTACTTGTCAGTATCCGCGCGAAAAATTGGAGATTACTCCTAATTACCGTGGTCATATTGATCTGGTCAAGTTTGCCGATACCGGCACTCACAAATGTATCACCTGTGGTAGCTGCATGCGCGACTGCCCTTCTGACTGTATCGTGGTTGATGGTGAGAAGCGTGAAGGGGTCAAGGGTAAAGCTTTGACGGTTTTCACCCTCGATTTTACGAAATGTAGTTTATGTGGTGCCTGTGTTGAAGTTTGTCCGACCAAGGCTCTCGATTATTCTAACGAGTATGAACTGGCAGGGTATGCACGTGAGGACTTTCACTACGATCTCTTGAAGAGAGTGGAGGAACGGGAATGATAGTTTACAGGTACCTCGCCGAAGTTCTCTTTTATGCTTTGGTGTGTTTAACATTTGCCGGCGGCATTATGGCTGTCAGATCCAAAATGCTTATGCATGCCGTTCTTGGTCTTGCCGCTACCCTGTTTGGTGTCGCAGGCCTTTACTTCCATCTTGGCAGCCCTTTTCTCGCCATGATGCAAATCCTGATTTATGTCGGGGCCGTTTGTATCATCATTGTTCTCGGAGTCATGCTGGGCAACACCCCGGATCAGCTGGCGGCCAAGAATCTGACTGGCCGCAGCCTTCCACTGGCTTTACTGGCTTGTGCAACCGGCTTTATTTCATTATTTGTTGCGACTATCAGCCGAACTGAGTTTAGCCCCGCAAAAGAAAAAGTAGGTGATATGTCGATTGAATTTGTCGGCGAAAACCTGCTGCTACAATATTGTCTGGCCTTTGAATTGATTTCGGTCATATTGCTCACAGCTATCATTGGGGCCATTATTCTGGCCCGTGGCGGCCGGGAGGGAAAAACATCATGATGATCAGCGCCAATTTAAATACCTATCTGATTATCGCAGCGGTTTTACTGGTTATTGGCATCTACGGCATGGTGCAACATCGCTCCTTGATCGGCATATTGATTTCAAGTGAATTTATCCTTAATGGTGCCTCTTTAAATTTTATGGCTTTCAATAAATTTGTTGCACCGAATCCGGCTGTTGGTCAGATCTATGCTCTGTTTATTATGGGAATTGCCGCAGCTGAAGCAGCGATTGCAGTCAGTATTATCATCGCGGTGTACCGTAAGTATCAAAGTGAAGATCCTGAAGAGCTTCAGGACATGAAGTTGTAATTTGTTCTTCTGACGTTTTTGTAGTTGGTAACGGCAGCCATATGGTTCTGCCAGCACGACACACCACTTGAGAAAGTACATGCAATGAACACAATCATCACCAGTAAAATTATCATAACAATGTTGATCCCGATGGTTACGGCTCTCCTTGTTATGATAACGGGTAAAAGAGAGAATCTTCGCGATAGCATCTCGACGATCGGTGCCATCCTCACTTTTGCCTCGGTGCTGAGCTTTCTACCAGTGATTCAAGCTGGAGATCAGCTACAGTATACCTTGTTTGAGCTCTATCCCGGGATCTCGGTCAAGTTTAATCTCGATCCCCTCGGGGTGATTTTTGCCCTCGTGGCATCGTTTCTGTGGATTTTAGCCAGTCTCTATTGTGTTGGTTATATGCGCGGACTCGATGAGCATGCCCAGACCCGTTTCTATGTCTGTTACGCGGTTTCGGTTGGTGCAGCGATGGGAGCCGCATTTGGTGGCAACCTGTTTACCCTGTATCTGTTCTACGAGATCGTTTCTATCTTTACTTATCCGCTCGTCATGCACCATCAGGATGAGGAAGGCTACTGGGGCGCGAAAAAGTACATTGTCTACCTGATGTTTACATCGAAGGCGTTTTTACTGCCGGCGATGATCATTATTTATGTCCTCTGCGGGACCCTTGATTTTAATTCCGCCAGCATTGCCCACGGTATCTTTCCGGCTGATGCTGATCGGTTTGTTGTCGGGATCGCCTATTTACTCTGTTTCTTCGGTTTTGCAAAGGCGGGTGTCATGCCTCTGCACAACTGGCTTCCGGATGCGATGGTTGCACCGACTCCGGTCAGTGCTCTGCTCCATGCGGTTGTCGTTGTCAAGGTCGGGGTCTTTTCTATCTGTCGCGTCATGTTGTCAATCTTTGGTACCGATATCCTCAATGAAACCGGCCTGGGTATATTAACCGCCTACTTCGTCTCATTTACGATACTGACCGCTTCAGTAATCGCCTTGACCAAAACCAACCTTAAGGCGCGACTCGCTTATTCTACCGTCAGCCAATTGTCCTATATTATTCTCGGTGTTGCTATGCTGACTCCCAATTCTGTTACTGGTGGTCTGATCCATATCGCAAACCATGCCTTTGCCAAAATCACCCTGTTTTTCGCGGCTGGTTGTATATTCGTCGCCAGTGGCAAAAAAGACATCGCGGAGATGGGTGGCCTCGGTAAGCGGATGCCCTGGACGATGGTCGCTTTCGGTCTTGCATCGCTGGGGATGATCGGTGTCCCTCCGGTTGGTGGTTTTGTGACCAAATGGTATCTGGCATTGGGAACAATTGATCTGCATAACTGGATATTGTTATGTGTCTTGCTGGCGAGTAGTTTGCTCAATGCCGGCTACTTTGTTCCGGTTGTTCTCAAGGCTTTTTTTGGCAAACCGTTGCCTGCTGATGAAGGTTTAACCAGAAGCCTTGAAGGAAGACCGCTGATCCTGTTCATGGTCGTTCCGCTGTTTATAACTGGAATAATATCGGTGTTGGTTGGTGTTTATCCCACCCTGTTTCTGGACCTCATTAACCTTATGGTGAAGTCATGATTGTGAACTTTCTAACTTATTTGCGGGAAAGACCAACTTTTCTAAAATGGTTGTTTATCGCCTATTTAGCGTTTGCTGTGGTCTTTGATTTCTTTGCTGACCGTCATCATGCGCACTTCTGGGGCGACCATCTGGTTGGTTTCTGGGCGGTGTTCGGTCTGGTCGGGTGTCTGGCAATGATTGTATTCTGCAAAGGGCTGTCACACGTATGGCTGGAGAGGGACAAGGATCATTATGACAAGTAGTATATTTATGCACCCGGCCACCATGTTCATTATTGGTGCGCTGCTCCTGCCCCTGGCCAAAAAGTTTAACGTCCAGAAAGTCTGGCTGGTATTGGTGCCACTTGTGGCATTTATACAGATCAAGTATTTGCCTGAATCATTCGGCAGTGTTGAGTGGCTCGGCTTTGATCTGCAGTTTGGTCGCGTTGATCGGCTGACCATGGTTTTTTTGCATGTCTTTACCTTGATGGCGTTGATTGGCAGTCTTTTCGGTCTTCACGTCAAAGAGAGCGGACAACATGTTGCTGCCTGGCTCTACGTTGCCGGTTCTTTAGGAACCACTCTTGCTGGTGATTACCTGACCGTTTTTATTTTCTGGGAACTGATGGCTTTTGCTTCAGTTTTCCTGATCTGGTACCGCAAGCGGAAACGTTCAATCGAGGCTGGCTTTCGCTACTTGTTGGTCCATACCTTCGGTGGACTGGTTCTGCTTGGCGGGATTTTCCTCCGTTACCAGAATGTTGGTGATCTGACCTTTGAGTTGATTTCCGTTGATCATGCCACTCTTGCCGACTACCTGATTATGATCGGTTTCATGCTCAACGCTGCGGTGCCACCGATTCATGCCTGGCTGCCGGATGCCTATCCCGAAGCAACGGTTAGCGGTGCTGTGTTTATGTGTGCCTTTACGACCAAGACTGCGGTCTATGTTCTTGCTCGTGGTTTTGCCGGATTTGAAACGCTGGCAATCATGGGAGCCATCATGACTCTGTATGGAGTTGCATACGCGGTTATTGAAAATGATGCTCGGCGGATTCTGGCGTATCACATTGTCAGTCAGGTCGGCTACATGGTGTGTGCGGTCGGAATTGGTACCGAAATGGCCATCAATGGTGCCAGTGCTCACGCTTATGCTCACATCCTCTATAAGGCCCTGTTGTTCATGGGGATTGGTAGTGTCCTGGAAATGACGGGACGCTCCAAGCTCAGTGAACTGGGCGGTTTATACAAATATATGCCGTACTCGATGATATTTACGGTTATCGGAGGAATTGCAATCTCGGGTTTCCCCCTCACCAGTGGCTTTATCAGCAAGTCAATGATTATTGCAGCTGCTGGTAATAACCACCAGCTCGTCATTTTAAGCATGCTGTTACTGGCCGCTGTTGGTACGTTCCTGTCGGTTGGCATTAAACTGCCGTACTTTGTTTTCTTCGGACCCAAGGACAGTGGTCTGACTCCTGACGAAGCTCCCTGGAACATGCAAGTTGCGATGGGTATCGCGGCGTTTATGTGCATATTCCTCGGTTTTTATCCCGATTACCTTTATGACATGCTCCCCTATGCGGTCCATTATCACCCCTATACCAGCTATCATTTGACCGAAACTTTCCATTTGCTTGGCTTTACCGGTCTTGGTTTCTTCATTATGGTCAAATATCTCAAGCCTCACGATGTTTCTAATCTTGATCTTGACTGGTTCTACCGTCGTGGTGCTGTCTGGTTTATGTGGGTCGCCAATAAGCCTGTCTCTGCAACCAACGAATGGGTCAGCAACGTTTACCAGAATATTGGTCTGCGCCTCACAATGGCACTGGCCCGCGCGTTGTCATGGTTTGACTGGGAAGGAATTGACTGGGCTCTGGATGGTAGTGCTCGTGGAGCTGTCAAAGGTGGTGAGCAGGTCCGACAGTTTCAGACCGGTAAATTGCAGCATTACATTGGTGCCGCAGTTGCTCTGTTATTCATTGTGCTTATCGTTGTGGTTCTGGTCTGACCCTGACTGCTAATGGCAGCCAGGCAATTACTCTAAGGCAGTAGGAAGTCATGGAAAACTATCTAATCCTGAATACATTGAATTATCCGATTTTATCGCTACTGCTTATAGTGCCGGTGGTCGGAGCACTTGTGGCCATGTTTTTACGTGGCGATACTCTTCTAAAAATCTGGGGTCTGGCAGTCACTCTGGTTACGGCGCTTATATCCCTCCCGTTATGGACCAGTTTTGATCAAACCACAGCGAAGTACCAGTTTGTTGAGTTGCGCCATTGGTTTCCTGCCCTCAATCTTGATTATGTTGTCGGTGTCGATGGGATCAGTGTCCTGTTGGTCCTCCTGACTACTTTGGTCATGCCCTTGTGCGTTCTCTGCTCCTGGACTTACATCAAGACTCGGTGGAAAGAGTTTCTCATCGTTACATTGTTGATGGAAACGGCCATGATTGGTGTTTTTGTCAGCTTGAACACAGTGTTGTTCTGGATTTTCTGGGAGGGGATGCTGGTCCCCATGTACCTCATCATCGCGATTTGGGGTGGGGCTCGAAAAGACTATGCATCAATCAAGTTTTTCCTCTACACCTTTTGCGGCAGTATATTTCTCCTGGTTGCAATTGTCTCGATGTACATCACGACAGGAACATTCTTCATCCCTGAATTAATGAATGCCGATTTCGGGTTTTCATATCAAGTGTGGATATTTCTGGCCTGTGCCCTTGGTTTTGCTATCAAGATGCCAATGTTTCCTTTTCATACGTGGCTGCCTGCAGCACACGTTGAGGCTCCGGTTGCCGGCTCAGTTATCCTTGCCAGTATTCTGTTGAAGATGGGCGGGTATGGTTTCTTGCGCTTCTGTCTACCGATGGCACCGGCAGCGTCGTTATACTTCGTGCCGTTACTGCTGGTGATGTCACTGATCAGTATTATCGTCGGTGGTTACCTGGCTCTTGGGCAATCAGATATCAAGAAGCTGATAGCATACTCCTCTGTCGGTCATATGGGTTTTGTGACTTTAGGTATCTTCCTCCTCAATGATGCGGGAATCAAAGGCGCCATGCTGCAGATGATCAACCACGGGATCACCACGGGGGCACTGTTTATTCTGATCGGGATTATTTATGAGCGAACTCACAGCCGTGAGATTGCTGATAATAGTAAACTGGGGATGTTCATGCCCATTTATGTCACATTCCTGGGCATATTCTCCCTGTCATCGCTCGCTTTTCCCGGTACGAATAGTTTTGTCAGTGAGTTTCTTGTTCTTTTCGGCGCTTTTGATAAGTACCCGCTGGTTGGTGCTGTTTCGATTCTCGGAGCAATATTGGCAGCAGCGTACATGTTGCGCTTAATGCAGAAAATGGTTTGGGACGATTCAGATGGCCATGTGCCGCATGGAGAGCATGCGGAAGAACGTAAGAGCACCCTTTTTGATTGCAATATCCGCGAATTCATTCAGCTGGCGTTCCTGACAATCTTTGTTTTCTGGATTGGTCTCCATCCGACCCCTCTCCTTGATATGATGGATTCCAGCGTAGCTCATCTGCTTCATCAGATTGATGCTGGTAGTCTATTGCCGGATGCGGCACATCATGGTGAGAGTCATGCCCTGCTTGAAGGTGCGGGCACTTGGATCAAGAACCTCTTTTAACTCAAGAATCGGATCAACTTATGTTAAACACGGTTTTTATGCCTGAAATTGCCCTGATGCTAACCGCCCTGGTTTTATTTTTCATGACCCTGGGCAAGTATCGCACGGGCACTGTTCAGGCGGTCAGTCTGGTACTGACTGCAATTACCCTCGTCATTACCTTTGCCAGCCTGGGGACTCAGGGGCTCATGTTTTACGATGTCTATCAGATTGATGCCTTGTCTCAGTTATTCAAGGTGGTGATAGTCTTCGGTCTGTTCCTGGTGTTCATCCTGGGAAGCGGACTGGTCGGCATCGAAGAAAAATTGCACACAGAATACAATATGTTTCTGGTCATTAGTGCCCTGGGTTTGATGTTTTTAAGTAGTTCGGTCGAGCTTTTGACGATTCTGCTCAGTCTTGAGATCTCATCGTACGCTCTCTACGTTGTTATCCCGTTCCGGCGTGGTCAGGGACGGTTGCATGTTGAGGCGGGAATAAAATACATCCTCTTTGGTGCAGCCTCGACTGGATTGACCCTTTATGGGATGAGTTACATTTTCGGTATGGCTCATACGACATATCTCAGTGAGCTCAGTGAAAAAATTCCTGCTCTGGTTGCAACACAACCTTTGGCTATTATCGCAATCATCCTGGTTATGACAGCCTTTTTCTATAAATTGGCGATGTTTCCCATGCACTTCTGGGCTCCAGATATTTATCAGGGTGCAGCTAACGAAACAACCAGCTTTGTTGCAACGCTCCCCAAGGTTGGTGCGGTTTTGTTGTTACTGCGGTTTGTTGCAGTTGCCGGTGTCGACATTTCTCAAGTGACATGGGTTCTGGCGGCAATTGCGGTACTGTCGATGGTTTTTGGCAATTTCAGTGCCTTGGTGCAGACTGACCTGAAGCGTTTGCTGGCCTATTCAAGTATTGCCCACGCCGGCTATGTCATGATTGGCATATTGACTGCGGATGCAATGGGGATGGCAGCGGCTGTCTTCTACGTCATAGGTTATCTGTTGATGAACCTCGGAGCCTTTTACGTTATCTATAATATTGCTCCTGCAGGTCAAAATGTGACATTTGATGATCTTAAAGGATTGTCACGACGTTCCCCCTTGCTGGCACTCACTTTACTCGTTTCAGTTTTTGGTATGGCTGGCATTCCACCAACCATCGGCTTTATCGGTAAGTTTATGATTTTTACCGGTGCTTTGAACAAGGGATTTTATGCCTTGGTTGTTATTGCAGTTATGAACGCTGCAGTTGCCTCATTTTACTACCTGAAGATGGCGAGAGCCGCATACTGTGCTGCCGATGACGAGAGAGCAACTATTCAACTCTCCTTTGGGGCAAAGTTGATGGGAACTTTCTTCATACTTGCAATTATCCTGATTGGGGCATTGCCACAAAGTATCCTGGCGGCAGCTAAACAGGCCGTTGCGACGATTCTTTGAGCTGAGACGGTTTTGACGGCAAATTATTTAAAAGCCCACCCTCTTGGGGTGGGCTTTTAACGTGGCGGACAGTTGTTTCGCCTTGACAGAGATGCTGACACACCACAATTTTGCTTGACAGCTGCTAGTCTGACCCTATAAAGTGCCCCGTTGCAGCGCAATATCTGCGTCTGCGATTCTTTCGCTCTATTTTATAGGAGAATGTCAACAATGTATGCGGTGATCAAGACCGGAGGTAAACAGTACAAAGTTTCCGAAGGCGACCAGTTCAAGGTCGAAATGCTTGACGGTGCAGTGGGTGATACCATTGAACTCGATCAAGTCCTCATGGTCGGTGGCGCAGAGGTCAAACTCGGAACACCTCTCGTACCAGGTGCCAAGGTTAAGGCACAGATCGTTGCCCAGGAAAAAGACAAGAAGGTTCTTGTTTTTAAGTCCAAGCGACGTGGTGGTAATCGTAAGAAATTCGGCCATCGGCAACCTGTAACCCGACTTAAAGTCGCGGCAATCGAAGCTTAAGGAGAGACTCATGGCTCATAAGAAAGCTGCTGGTAGTTCCAGAAATGGTCGTGACAGTGCTGGTAAACGGCTCGGTATTAAACGTTATGGCGGGCAGGAAGTTTCAGCTGGCTCCATTCTGGTCCGCCAGCGTGGAACAACTTTTCACCCTGGAAACAACGTCGGCTGTGGCAAGGATTATACCTTGTTTGCGATGATTGATGGTGTGGTCAAGTTTGAAACCAAAGCTCAAGGGCGTAAGCATATCAGCGTTTACGCAGCCTGATCAGTTTTGTCATGAAAACATCGAAAGAGCCCGGTATCGCAATCGTGATTACCGGGCTCTTCCGTTTCAGGCGTGGATAGCAGGTTGTTACGATGAAGTTTGTTGATCAGGTTAGAATAGAAGTTAAAGCCGGGGATGGCGGCCGTGGATGTGTTTCTTTTCTGCGTGAAAAGTTTATCCCCAAGGGGGGCCCCGACGGTGGCGACGGTGGGGATGGTGGAAATGTCTATTTTATTGTCGATGAATCCCTTTCTACCCTGCTCGATTATCGTTATTTGCACCACTGCAAGGCCAGGAACGGGGCTCCCGGCCTGGGGAAAACCAAGCATGGCAAAAATGGTGAATCTCTGGAGCTGCGGGTGCCACAAGGCACCCTGGTTTACGATGATGAAACCAATGAGCTGTTAGTTGATTTGACTGAGGTTGGTGAACCACTGTTGTTCCTTCCCGGAGGTCAGGGGGGGCGCGGTAATGCACGTTTTGCCACCAGTACCAATCGAGCACCGCGCCATGCGCAACCGGGAGTTGCCGGGGAACATAAATCGTTGCGCCTCGAGTTGAAATTACTGGCAGACATCGGTCTGGTTGGATTACCTAATGCCGGCAAGTCAACCCTGATCTCTTCATTGTCTGCAGCGAAACCGAAGATTGCCGATTACCCTTTTACAACTCTGGTGCCCAATCTCGGTGTTGTCCCTTATTCAGGCTATAAAACGATGGTGATCGCCGATATCCCCGGTTTGATCGCCGGAGCGAGCGAGGGACAGGGGTTGGGGACCCGTTTTCTCCGCCATGTTGAGCGGACCGATCTGTTTCTCCATCTGGTCGATACCTCTTGCATGCAGGAAGGGGATCCTCTTGATAATTTTGAGATGATCAATGATGAGTTGAGCCGGTATGACGAATCTCTGACAGGTAAACCGCAAATCGTTGTGCTGACCAAGATCGATGTGCCCGAAGTTCGCGAGCAGGTCGCGCTGCTGACGAAACATTTTGCTTCTCTCGGCCATCTGGTCTTCGCAGTTTCAGCGGTCACCGGTGAGGGATTGAAGGAACTTGTGACAGCGCTCGGCAATGAACTGGACCGCTTGCGTGGCACTTGATTTTTCTTAGATTCATGGATGTTGATATTTAATCAATGTTGGGTCGAATTCCCCGCGGCTTGCCGCGTTAATCACATGTAGGGTGGGCACCGCCCACCACCTGTGATTGGTGACGCAAAATCTGGTGGGCAGTTGCCCACCCTACAGAATTTCGATACCCCCGTAGCTTGCTGCGGGGTCGTTCATTGTCCATCACGCTGGTGAAAACCATCGATTTGAGTCCAGGACTTTCAATCCCGACCAAACCCCTGCACTTTTTAGTGCAGGCTTGTTTATTTGCTGAATTGAGGGGCTATGCGTAAGGCATTACTTACACATGTGAAACGGGTGGTTGTGAAGATCGGTAGTGGCGTGATCTCTACCGATGCAGGGCTCGAGGACGATCGGGTGGCGGCAATCTCGACCGATATCTGTCGGCTGCTCGATCTTGGTCTGGAAGTGATCGTCGTTTCTTCGGGAGCCATATCGGCCGGGAAAGGTCAGCTGGGGATCACCGGTCGACCGCAGACTATTCCACAAAAGCAGGCAGCAGCAGCTATCGGTCAGACACAAATTATTCCCAGGTATAAGGAAGTATTTCAAGGTTCGGATTACAACGTTGCCCAGGTCTTGCTGACGCGTGATGATTTATCGAATCGGCGTCGCTACCTTAATGCCCGTAATACCGTTATGACCTTGCTTGAATATGGAGTGACACCGATTGTCAATGAAAACGATACGGTGGTTGTTGAGGAAATTCGCTTTGGCGATAATGATAATCTTTCAGCTCTGGTCACCAGCCTGGTCGAAGCCGATTTGCTGATTATTCTCTCGGACGTTGATGGTCTATACGATCAGGATCCAGTGGAAAATCGTCAGGCGCAGCTCCTTTCCATGGTTGAGAGAATAACGCCAACGATTGATGCAATGGCTGGAGAGTCGAGGGGGAACCTCGGGGTTGGGGGGATGAACAGCAAGCTGAAAGCGGTTAAACGTGCGTCACTGAGTGGGGTCGGTACACTGATTGCCAATGGACGTACGCCGAATATCCTGTCGCGGATCTTTGCCGGTGAGGAGATTGGCACCTATTTTCTTCCGGCGCAGTCCAAGTTGACCGCAAAAAAACACTGGATTGCATTTTCTAAAAAGCCCCGCGGAAAACTGCTTGTCGATGCCGGTGGAGAGCGTGCCGTTGTCAAACAGGGGAAGAGCCTGTTGCCGTCAGGTATCTGTGGTGTTGATGGAGGGTTTGAGCGCGGTGATGCGGTGCGGTTGTGTACCCGTGACGGTGCAGAGTTTGCTCGCGGTGTGATCAGTTATTCTCTGGCGGAGGTACTGCAGATTATGGGAAAACAGAGCGCTGACATTGAGAAGGTCCTGGGTTACAAATATCGTGACGAGGTGGTTTGTCGAGATAATCTGGTTTTGACGATTGAAGAAGAAGAGGTTGATTGATGGCTATTCGCAAAGAGATGATTGAAGTCGCTGTTGCTTCCCGAAAAGCTTCCCGGCAGATGGCCAATTTATCCTCAGGAATCAAAAATAAGTTGTTATTACAGATGGCCACCGCCCTTGAAGCTGCGCAGAAGCAGCTGAAAGTTGAAAACGAAAAGGATCTCAGCCGGGCGCGCGAGAACAAAATGGCGCCCGCCATGGTCGATCGTCTGGTACTGACCGATGAGCGAATCGGCGCAATGGCCGCTGGATTACGTGAAGTGGCTGCATTGCCCGATCCGGTCGGTGAAATCACCGGCATGCGATTAAGGCCCAATGGTATTCAGGTGGGTCGACAGCGGATCCCCCTCGGGGTTATCGGTATCATCTACGAATCGCGTCCCAATGTGACTGCCGATGCCGCCGGATTGTGTCTGAAGAGTGGCAACGCTGTCATTCTGCGGGGTGGTTCTGAGGCACTCCATTCCAATCGTGCTATCGGGACAATTCTGCAGCAGGTATTGCAGGATATGGACTTACCTCAGGCGGCTCTGCAGGTGGTGACAACCAGCGACCGGGATGCCGTCAAAGAATTGCTGCAACGGGATCAAGAGATCGACCTGATTATTCCACGTGGCGGTGAGGGGTTGATTAGATTTGTCGCTGAAACGTCGCGAATACCTGTTATCAAGCACGATCAAGGGGTCTGCCACACTTATGTCGATGCGGCTGCCGACCTGCAGATGGCCGAACAGATCTGTATAAATGCCAAGGTGCAGCGACCCGGTGTCTGTAACGCCATGGAGACTTTATTGATCCATCGCGATATCGCAGCAGAATTTCTGCCCCTCGTCACCAAATCTATGGGTGCGCAGGGTGTTGAACTGCGGGGTTGTCGGGAGGCGTGTAAAATCAGTTCTGAGTTGCTTCCTGCAGCAGAGGACGATTGGTCTGCAGAGTATCTTGAGCTGATCCTGGCGGTGCGGATTGTCGATAGCTATGAGCAGGCTCGGGAGCATATCGAAACCTACGGTTCTCTCCATACCGAAGTGATCGTCACGAACGATTATCGATTGTCGCAGCAATTTCTCCGCGAAATTAATTCCAGTGTTGTGATGGTCAATGCTTCTTCCCGCTTTTCTGATGGAAACCAGCTGGGCCTTGGTGCGGAGATCGGGATTTCGACGAGCAAGCTCCACTCCTTTGGTCCGATGGGGCTTGAAGATCTGACCACGCGGAAGTTTGTCGTGCTGGGAGATGGGCAAATCCGGGAATAACGGAGTTTTAATGCGTATCGGGTTACTGGGTGGTACTTTTAATCCAATCCATTTTGGCCACCTGCATATTGCTGAAGAAGTGCTGGAAAGTTGCAACCTGGATCAGGTCTGGTTTATCCCGACCTGTCAACCACCCCACAAACAACTGGCGGGCGAGGTTACCTTTGCCTGCCGCCTGGCGATGGTGGAGGCGGCATTGGCCGCTTATCCAAAGTTTTTCAGCTGTGATATTGAGGGGCGTCGCGGTGGCACCAGTTATTCGGTCGAAACTCTACAGCAGCTCCATGTTGAATGGCCGCAACACGAATATTTTTTTATTATGGGTCTTGATTCGTTTCAGGAAATTGGCTCCTGGAAAGATTATCCACAATTGTTCGACTTTGCCCACATTGTGGTAACGGCCAGACCCCGATTTTCAGGGTCATTACAAGAGCTTCTGCCGGTTGCTATCGCAGATCGGTTCTGCTATGATTCCGGCTCTAAAAATCTACAGTGTGATACGGGATTTGCGTTGATGACAGTAACACATACCTGCCGTGATATCTCCTCTACAGACATTCGTCACCGGGTGTCGATGAACCAGGATGTCGGGGCGCAGGTTCCGTTGGCTGTTTTTGAATATATCAAGGCTCACCGTCTCTATTTTCGATAGTAAAAGGGATTAATTTGCAAGCGATAAAAACCGCACTTTCAGCCGTGGATTACGCACTTGAGAAAAAGGGGATGGATATCAAATTATTTGATGTTCAGGGCCTTTCAACATTGACCGATTATCTGTTATTGGTTTCGGGACGTTCTGATCGTCAAGTCCAGGCGATTGCTGAAAACATCAAGACCGAACTCAAACATCATCATCATCTGTTGCCACTGGCCATTGAGGGGATGGATAAAGGGCGTTGGGTGTTGCTTGATTATGGCGAGATGATGGTGCATGTCTTTCAGCAACCGGTTCGTGAATTCTATGATCTCGAAGGCCTGTGGAGTGAAGCTCCCGAGGTTGAATTGGATCAGACTGAAGCGCAGTGAAACTGCGACTGATTTGTATCGGTAAGTTGTCAGAAACATGGCAGCGAAATGGAGCGAATGAATATGCCGACCGGATACAGCGCTATTTTCCTCTGGATATTGTTGAACTGAAAGAAGAAAAAGGTGGTCGGAAAGGGGATACGGCCGGATTGCTCAAGCGCGAGGGGGGACGAATTCTCGAAAAGGTTCCCGAGCGAGCCTTTTTGGTTGTGCTCGATGAGCGTGGCCGCAGCCTGGGGTCAGAGCAATTGGCCGATATCTTCGCCGCGGAAATGTTGCATGGTGGCCGGACCTGGTGTCTGGTCATCGGCGGCCCGTATGGACTTGATCCCGAGGTACGCAAGCGCGCCGATTTGATTCTGTCATTGTCAAAAATGACATTCACTCATCAGATGGCAAGGGTTTTTTTGCTCGAGCAACTCTATCGAAGTTGTACTATTATAAAAAATGAGCCCTACCATAATCGGTAGGCAGGTTTATGGAGGTGGATTGTCCGATGGAAGTGGAAGATTTAACCGAGATAAGGGCGCATCTTCTGGAGATGCGCAATGAAGTTTTAGCCGAATCTGAACGTGCTTACGCTGCTTCCCAGTCATTCGGTCAAGATGGCGTTCCCGATATTGGAGATATGTCCTCCAACAGTTATCATCAAGAAGTACTGATGAACCTCAGTGAGACGCAACGATCCCGGGTCCGTGATATTGATGCCGCTTTGGAGCGCATGGATAAAGGGGTTTACGGTTTATGTATGCGTTGTGAAGAAGAAATCCCTTCGCGGCGGATGGAAGTTCGTCCGTTTTCACGTTATTGCGTTGATTGTAAAAACGAAGTCGAAAAGTTTGGTGAATAAATAACCCTGTGACCCACACTGTGGGTTAGCCTGGAGATGGTCATGATCCTGATTGCCCTGCTCGTATTAGCATTTATCCTTTTCGCTGTTGGATTCCTTTATTTCTGGGGGATCAACCCTGGTGATATTACGGTTTTTCTGACCAACGACATGAGTTATACCCTGCCATCATCTATTATGCTGGTCTGTGTGTTGTTGCTCGGTCTTCTGATTGGCAATGGAGTCCATTTTTTAAGTGCCTTCCTTTACTCCTTCCGCAACTGGAAAGGGGGGCGTCGCCTGAAAAAAGCTGAAGAAGTTGGCTCAATCTACCGCACCGGTGTGGGGCGCTTGCTTTCGGGGGATTTGAAAAAAGCGCGGACGTTGCTCAACAAAGCTCTGGATCGTGACCCCCAAAGGGTTGATACCCATCTGGCTCTGGCCAGTGTCGCCCTGCAGGAAGGCAATGTGGAAGAGGGGATTCAGTTACTGCAAAAAGCGCGCAAGCTCGATCCTAAAGGGCTAGAAGTGCTCTTCAAGCTGGCAACAACCTATGAAGAGAGTGACCAGAGTGACAAGGCGAGAGCCATTTATAAAGAATTGCTCGATAGTGATGCTGAAAATCGTAAAGCCATGCGTGGCTTACGTGACATTCAGATCGACATGGGTGATTGGCAGGATGCCCTGACTCTGCAGAAGAAAATTCTTAAGACCTCAAAATCGGGACCAAAAGCTGATGCTGAAAAACAGATTTTGATGCAGCTACGTTACGAAATTGCGCGTTCTGAATTAGAAAACGGGGGACAGGATCACGCTATTGAAGTCTGCCGCGATATTATCAAGCGGAATGCTAAATTTACTCCGGCTCACGTTACTCTGGGTGATGCGTACTGTCAGGCGGGGCGTGACAACGATGCCGTCAAAGTTTATCAAGATGGCTATAAAGCGTTAAAAAAGAGTGTCTTTCTGGCGCGTTTGGAAGATTTATATATCAATGCCGAAGACCCTGCTGCACTTCTGTCTTTTTACCGCAGTCAGATGGAAGCAGATCGTGAAGATCTGTTGCTTAAATTGTATCTTGGGCGGCTTTGTCTGCGCCTGGAGATGGTTGATGAAGCGATGCAACACCTGACCGACCTGGAAACATCGGGTGTGGATTTTACCAAATTACATTTGTTGCTGGCGGAAGGGGAGCGACGACGCAACAATACCAAAGAAGCTGTTGTCGAATATCAAAAAGCTCTAAGTATAGATAGCCATCTCCTGCTTGGATTTGTCTGCGAAAATTGTGGTACCCGCTTTACCGAATGGACAAGCCGTTGTCCTGAATGTAAAACCTGGGACTCACTGATCTTGCCGGAGCGTAAACAGATTCACGATGCGAAGCTTGTTGAGGGACCAAAAATGCTCCCGCACGGTTCCGGAGGGGAATAAAATGGCAGCAGGGCCGGTGGCTTTGGTCATCCTGGATGGCTGGGGGATCAGTGCAAGTTGTGACAATAATGCTGCCTGTCTGGCAGAGACTCCAACTTTAGATCGTTTGCGACAGGAATGGCCGAATAGCCGATTGAGTGCGTCCGGGCTCGATGTCGGGTTGCCGGACGGGCAGATGGGAAATTCTGAAGTCGGGCATCTGAATATTGGTGCGGGACGGATTGTTTACCAGGACCTGAGCCGGATCAGTTTGGCGATTGAAGACGGTTCTTTTTTTGAAAATCGGGCTTTGAAGCGCATCTGTGAGCAACTGGTTGCTGCGGACGGCAAATTACACCTCCTTGGATTGCTCTCCGATGGTGGGGTGCACTCCCATAATACCCATCTTTATGCGCTGGTGCGCATGGCACAAAAAATCGGGGTCAAAGATGTTTGTATCCACGCTTTTCTGGATGGGCGTGATACCCCACCCAAAAGTGCTGAAAATTACCTTTTTCAACTCGAAACTGAACTGAAGACCATTGGTCTGGGCCGAATCGCCACTATCACCGGACGTTATTGGGCGATGGATCGTGACAATCGCTGGAAACGGGTTGAGAAAGCGTACCTCGCCCTGACTGAAGGTGTGGGGCAACAGGCCGATTCTGCAGCCTATGCGATCAGTTCTGCCTATTCTGCTGAGCAGACGGATGAGTTTGTCGAACCTTGGGTCGTCGGGGAGTCGGGAACCATCGATGCGTCAGACGGTATTATCTTTTTTAATTTTCGCGCTGACCGTGCCCGTGAATTAACCCGTGCGTTGACCCGGACCGATTTCGGTGGGTTTGTGCGCAACAAAACACCGCAACTGGTCGATTTTGTCTGTTTGACAGAATACGACCAAAGCTTTGAGCTTCCCGTCGCCTTTCCACCTGAGACCTATCCCGATCTCCTTGCTGAAGTTGTTTCTGACGCAGGTCTCAAACAGTTACGCATTGCCGAAACAGAAAAGTACGCCCATGTTACTTTTTTCTTCAACGGCGGAATCGAGCGTCCCTGGCCTGGTGAAGATCGTGTTCTGATTCCATCTCCGCAAGAGGTGGCAACCTACGACCAGAAACCTTCGATGAGTGCTGTTGAGGTGACTGATGAGGTGGTCAGGCGAGTCGAGTCCAACGCTTATCAGCTGATCGTACTGAACTTTGCCAACTGCGATATGGTTGGCCATACCGGGATTTTGTCTGCTGCTGTTGAAGCGGTAGAAGCAGTTGACAGTTGTCTTGGGAGGGTTGTTGAGGCTGTGACTGCGGCTGGTGGAAAGCTGTTGATTACTGCTGATCATGGTAATTGTGAGCAGATGATTGATGAAAATGGCCGCCCTCATACCGCTCATACGACGAATCTGGTGCCATTGATTTTTGTTGATCCCGCCCTGAAAGACCACTCTGTTCGTGACGGTATTCTCGCCGATCTGGCACCGACCATTCTCGATTTGTTGTCACTCAAACAACCCACGGCCATGACAGGACAATCGCTGCTGGCCGATTAAAAATATGGAAGGTGGAAATGGGGGGATTTCCGGGGACGAAACAACTATTCTTGTCACTGCTGAAGCAGTTTTTTCCACCCGCCTGCCCCCTGTGTAGTCAGACTTTTCCCAGTGATTATACTGATGTTTTTTGTGTCGCGTGTCTAACTGGATTCAACCCTCTTCCCGTTGCCCATTGTCCCCACTGTGCCCTCCCTTTTGTCGGAGAGTCTAATAGTTCTCACCTGTGTGGCCGCTGTATCAAGCAAGCACCCAATTATGCTCAGGTTTATGCTGTTGGTCTTTATGACCAGACGTTACGCCGCGCTATTCACCAATTTAAATTCAACCGCAAGGTCGGTCTGGATCGATCGCTGGGGATTTTACTTGAACGGGCTGTCCCGAGTGATTTGAACATTGATCTGGTGGTTCCCGTTCCAATACATCGTCAACGTTTACAGCAGCGTAGCTATAATCAGGCCCTTTTGCTTGCCCGGGAGTTCGCCCGAACGCGTCAATTGTCAGTGGCTGAAGATGTGTTGCTCAAGGTTTACGCTACAGAGCCACAACAAGGGTTGTCGGCGAAACAACGGGTGAAAAATTTACACCGAGTCTTTGACCTGCGGGGACCCGTTTCGGGCCGGGCGATTCTGCTTGTTGATGATGTTATGACAACCGGGGCAACGGTCGATGCTTGTAGCCGGGTGCTATTGGCGGGTGGCGCCAAAGTTGTCTACGTTGCAGTTATTGGCCGGGCTGCCTGACTGATTCACGATTGAGAATAAATTTCCAGAAAAGCAAGAAAGTGCTATAGTCAGCTGTATCACGTTTTCATAACGTTTTCCTTTGGGAGACCAGATGAACTCGAATCTATACCGACTCCTTGCCGAATATCCCCTTGAAACCCTTCTCCAGACCATTCCAACCGGGTTGTTTCTGGTCGATGTTGATAAGATAATTGTTTACTGGAACACTGAGGCAGAGCGGATTACGGGCTTTTCATCCGCCGAAGCCGTTGGACAACATTGTTCTTTTCTCCATGGCGACCCCTGCCATCGGGAATGCGGACTTTTCTCAGAAACAACCCCGAAACCAGAGATCGGGCTCACCTGCTCGTTTAGACACAAAGATGGTCACACTATCGCACTGAGTAAAAATGTTGACCTGCTCCGTGATACTTCGGGCACCATCATTGGTGGAATCGAATCATTTGTTGATATCTCCCGCCTCAAAGAACTGGAAAATAGCCTCCGCTTTGCAGTGGAGGAACGGACTCGGGAACTCGAAGTCGAGAAGGCGGGTCTTTGGGCTGTTCTTGATGGGATGCTCGACCCTGCTTATATCTGTGATGACAACTATCGTATCTTTTTTGCCAACCAGGCAATGCTGGATATTATTGGTGAGGTTGGTGAAAAGCCCTGCTATCAGGTGATCTATCAAAGGGAACAGGTGTGTGACGATTGTCCATTGCAGCAGGTTTTGCATGGGCAAATAGTTCACCAGGAAAAGACCCTGAGTGAAATAGGACGGACCTATGAAGTTGTCCATTCCCCCTATCCTTCGGCAAAAAATCCAACCCACATGCTTGGTGTCAGCCGGGATATTTCCGGACGGATAGAGACTAAGCGACGTTTGCAACAGACAAATCGTGAATTGGATGCTTTTGTTTCGACGGTGTCTCACGACCTGCGCTCACCACTAACACCGCTGATCGGGTTCGCCGAACTGCTGGAAGAACGTTATGGCGAACAGCTTGACGATATCGGTCATGAGTGTATTTTTGAGATCAAAAAAACAGCAGACAAGATGAAGGATTTATTGGACGATTTGTTATCTCTGTCTCGGGTTGAACAGATAAAATTGCCCGATCAGCCGATTGATGCAACCCGGATTGCTGAAGATATCCTGTTGGAGTTGGCCGATAAAGTTCTCGAGCACCAAGCAAAAATAAAGATCAATAAACTCCCTGAAATAAAAATACCTGAATCTCTGCTCTCTGATCTTTTCAGAAACCTGTTGGGAAATGCGCTGAAATATGCTGCTGAATATGATCCCCATATTGAGGTTTCCGGGCAGAAACTTTTCGGTCGGGTACGCTTTGTTGTCGTTGATCACGGTCCGGGAATTGCCGCAGCAGAATGTGAAGAGATTTTTGAGCCGTTTAAGCGTGGCAACAGTAGTCAGGGGTCTGTTGGGACCGGAATTGGTTTGGCAACTGTAGCAAAAATTGCCCGGGTTTTTGATGGTAGTGCCTGGGTTGAAGAAACCCCGCGAGGGGGAGCCACCTTTATTCTGGATTTGCCAGTCTCGCTGGGAAAATAAACGCTGTTTCCGCAAAACAACATGTGTAGGGCAGGGTTATGTTTTGCTGCCATAAAGATAAACTGAAAACACCCGTCATTCTGGCGGTTCTTTTGTGATTTTATTTGGAGAACAATAACATGGAATCGTTACGACAACTTTATCGCATCGGTGCCGGGCCATCCAGCAGTCACACAATGGCACCGCGCCAGGCAGCTCTGACCTTTCTGGAGAACCATCCCGGCGCAGCAGATTATCGGGTTACACTGTTTGGCAGTCTTGCTGCAACCGGGCGAGGGCATTTGACCGATAAGGCCCTGTCTGATGTTTTTCAATCACACGAGGCAAAGCTGGAACTGCTCTGGATGCCCGAACAGCAACTTCCCCTGCACCCGAATGGGATGCGCTTTGAAGCGGTGAACGATTCTGGCTCAATTTTGGCAACCTGGGAAGTCTATAGTGTTGGTGGGGGTGCTCTTCAGGATAGTGGCGGATCGATTCCACCTCCTTCCATTTATAATTTGACCAAGCTGTCCGATATCCTTGTGTTTCTGGAGCGCAGTGGCGAATCGTTCTGGGAATATGTTTTGAATTGTGAGGATCCAGAGTTTCTCGATTTTCTTGACCGGGTCTGGAATGTCATGTCTTTGGCAATCGATCAAGGGTTGGAGCATGTCGGGGTTCTCCCCGGGGGATTAGGGTTGGGACGTAAAGCCCACACCTTTTATCGTAAATCCAACCTGTATGGAGCTCATATGAAGAATAACGCCAGGGTCTGGGCCTATGCTCTGGCGGTATCTGAAGAAAACGCCAGTGGTGGCACGATTGTTACGGCACCAACGTGTGGCGCCAGCGGGGTTCTTCCCGCAGTCCTGCGATATTTGAATGAAACATTGGAGTGTCACCACAAGGATATTTTACGAGCACTGGCAACGGCTGGTTTGATTGGCAATCTGGTCAAGAAAAACGCTTCAATTTCGGGGGCAGAGGTCGGTTGTCAGGGTGAAATTGGCACCGCTTGCGCAATGGCAGCGGCAGCAGCCACGCAACTCCACGGTGGGACTATAAGGCAGATTGAATATGCTGCTGAAATGGGACTTGAACACCACCTTGGATTGACTTGTGACCCGGTTGACGGGTTAGTGCAAATCCCCTGTATTGAACGGAATGCCCATGCTGCGACCCGAGCCTTGAGTTGTTGTCATTTCGCTTTTCTATCCGGTGGGGTCCATAAGATTAGTTTTGATGAAATCACCCTGGTCATGAACGAAACCGGACAAGCTCTGCCACTATTGTATCGTGAAACTTCTGCAGGTGGGATTGCTCAAGCATATCGACGACGGGAAATGAGCTAAGATTGATAGCATCGAAGCACAGGATATCTACATTTGTCATGGCTGACAGATTCGGTTTCATACATTCCTGTTGACAAATATGATGGTAAAAATATATGTTCTTTCCATTATTCGGGACTATCTATAACAGTGTTTGTTTCAATTCTTTTCCCCCTTTCAACAGGAGAACACTTATGGACAGAAGAGGGTTTATCAAAAATGCAAGCGTCGGAGCACTCGCAGCAGGGACAATCGTAGCGGGAGCTCCAGCGGTTCATGCCGCAAAAAGTATTCGCTGGAAAATGGTTACAACCTGGCCCAAAAATTTCCCCGGATTAGGGACGGGTGCCAACAACCTGGCAAAATATATCACCGATATGTCAGGGGGTCGGTTGACAGTTAAAGTGTATGGCGCCGGTGAACTGGTTCCTGCCTTTGAATCATTTGATGCTGTCTCACGTGGAACGGCGGAAATGGGCCACGGAGCGGCCTATTACTGGAAAGGCAAGTCTGAGGCGGCACAGTTTTTTGCTGCGGTTCCTTTCGGCCTGAATGCCCAGGAAATGGGTGGCTGGATTTATCATGGTGGCGGTCAGGAACTGTGGGATGAGCTCTATGGGCAGTTCAACCTGAAAGCTTTTGCCGCAGGGAATACCGGCGTTCAGATGGGTGGCTGGTTTAATAAGGAAATCAACACGGTCGATGATTATAAGGGCCTGAAAATGCGCATGCCGGGCCTTGGCGGTGAAGTGATCAAGCGGGCAGGAGCGACGCCTGTATCGCTACCCGGTGGTGAGATTTTTACTTCCCTGCAGTCCGGTGCGATTGATGCGACGGAGTGGGTCGGTCCTTACAACGATCTGGCGTTTGGTTTTCACAAGGCAGCGAAGTACTACTACTGGCCGGGCTGGCACGAGCCTGGTACCGTTCTTGAGAGTTTTGTGAACAAGAAAGCCTATGAAGAGCTGCCGACCGATCTTCGAGCGATCGTTGATCAGGCAATGAAAGCTGCGTATCAGGATATGTTGTCGGAATTCACGGCAAAGAACAACAATGCCCTGGTTCAGCTGGTGAACGAGCACGGAGTGAAGCTGAAGCGATTCTCAGATGACGTCTTGGCAAAAATGGGCCAGTTGAGCCAGGAAGTTGTTGCGGAAGTGGCAGCCAAAGACCCGATGTCGGCCAAGGTTTACAAGTCTTTCAACGAGTTCCGCAAACACTCTGTTAACTGGAATAATATTGGTGAGGCAGGTTACAGCCTGGCTCGGAGCTTAACTTTTAAATAAAAGTTGACAGGCAACCGGTATAGCTGGTTTGCTGCGGATGGATGATAACCAAGGGGCATGTCATTGTGACATGTCCCTTGGCTTTGTTATTACTCTTCAAACAGCACCACAAGTCTGTTTTTCTGAAGGTCGTTTTATGCTAGGTAAAGTTGCTGATGCGATTGATGCTCTCAATGAATGGATCGGGAATAAAGTCGCATGGTTGAGTCTGGCAATGGCGGTGGTCATGTTTTTAACCGTCATTTTGAGGTACGTGTTTGATATGGGCTGGATCTGGATGCAGGAATCTGTTGTTTATATGCACGGAATTCTGTTTATGGTTGCTGCCGGTTTTACCCTGAAACATGAACAGCACGTCAGGATCGACATCATTTATGATCGGCTGTCACAACGGAAAAAAGCCGTTATCAATCTGCTGGGGACATTTCTATTTCTTCTCCCGACCTGTTTTGCCACTTTTTATTATGCTTATCCTTATGTCTCCGATTCCTGGGCTGTTTTTGAAGGGTCCATGGAAGCTGGGGGAATCCCGGGTGTTTTCCTGCTGAAAACAGCCATTCTGATCTTCCCGATCCTGGTGGGATTGCAGGGGCTTGCCAAGGGATTACGGGCTATTCTGACGTTAACCAATTCGGACGAAACACCAACCACACCATAGATTGAAACTTATGCCATACGAAATTTATCCATTATTGATGTTCGGGTTTACCGTTGGAATGTTGCTGCTCGGGTATCCGGTGGCGTTCAGTCTGGCTGGAACCGCTATCCTGTTTGCGCTGTTCGGCGTGAGCATGGATGTTTTCAGCCTTAGTTTTCTCGGCGCTTTCCCGGAACGTATCTTCGGGATTATGGGTAATCAAACATTGATTGCCATTCCTTTGTTTATCTTTATGGGAGTGATGCTGGAACGGGCAAAGATATCCGAAGATTTGCTCGATACCATGGGGATGCTGTTCGGAAAAATCCGCGGCGGTGTGGGGATTTCAGTCTGCATCGTCGGTGCCCTGCTGGCGGCTTCAACCGGTATTGTCGGGGCAACGGTTGTGACCATGGGTCTTATCTCTTTACCGGCAATGCTGAAGTACCAATACTCCCCCTCTTTTGCCGCCGGAATTGTGACCGCTTCAGGAACGCTGGGACAGATCATTCCCCCCAGCATTATTCTGATTATTCTTGGTGACGTCATCAGTTCTGCTCATCAGCAGGCCCAGCTGGCCATGGGAAATTTTTCTCCCACATCGGTTTCCGTTGGCGATCTGTTTGTTGGCGCTATCTTCCCCGGGCTGGTTTTGGTCAGTCTCTATATCGTCTACATTGTGATTATTGCCGCGTTTAAGCCCGAGATGGCTCCAGCGATTCCGCCTGAGCGGCGAAAAGAAATGGCGATTGATGGTATCTGGATAAAAGTTTTAAAAGTCATGATCCCACCGTTGGTTTTGATCGTTGGGGTGCTGGGTTCAATTCTGACCGGTATTGCCACCCCGACGGAAGCTGCATCGGTCGGTTGTATCGGCGGTATGGTCCTCACTGCCCTTAAAAGGCAATTCAACCTGAAAATCCTCAAACAGGTCATGGTGACTACCACACATGTGAACTGCATGGTGTTCATTATCCTTTTGGGGGCAAGCATGTTCTCGTTGGTCTTCAGGGGATTCGAGGGGGACGAGGTCATTCATGAGATACTGACCAGTTTGCCGGGTGGAGTGACCGGGGCTTTTCTGGCGGTCATGCTGCTCATGTTTGTGATGGGCTTCTTTCTCGATTTTTTTGAAATTACCTTCGTTGTTGTGCCCATTGTCGGGCCGATTTTATTGCAGTTGGGCCTCGATCCGATCTGGCTGGGAGTGATGATCGCACTGAATTTGCAAACGTCCTTCTTGACCCCACCCTTTGGCTTTGCGTTGTTCTATCTCCGTGGGGTTGCACCACCAGAGGTCTCAACCGTACAGATTTACAAGGGCGTTATCCCTTTTATCGGTTTGCAGATGCTCATGCTGGTTGTTTTGTGGTTTTTCCCGCAATTGGCAACCTGGTTACCGGGGGTCATTTACGGATAAGACGAAGAGGCTCTAGCAGGATGTTGAAAAAGTCCCATCCTGGGCCTTTTCAACTCCGCAAGCCGAAAATGCGATTTCCGTCTTGCTCA
>LLYT01000070.1 GCA_002049545.1 Deltaproteobacteria bacterium tcs-42
TAACCGGATCCCCGTGAAAAAGAAGCGAAACGGATTGTCAAAGATCGTTATGCAAGCAAAGCCGGTGCTGGAGCAATTTCAAAATCTTTTACAATATGCTGTCGGTACTCAGCTCCGGAGAACCATCTGGGGCGGTATCGCGCAACCGCAACCTTTGTATTGTGGATAGGACCGAAGATAAAAGCTCCGTCCGGAGCTAGCTTCAGTTGACGCTCGCCATAATAGACCTGACTTTCCGGATTGATATGGCCACGCATCAATCCGCTCTGGGCAGCAGTTCCTTCTAATCGTAGCTCGGCAAAGCTGAATACTGGAATCGCAACAAGCAGGGCAATAAATATAATAGCTGAAAGATAGTGTCTCATATCAAAGTGGTTCTCTTCTATTTGCTGCTGATATTAAATTCGACGCGGCTGGCGGCCCCATCCTCAGGGGGTTGATAAATATCGGTTTTCTTGAGAAAAAGCCGTGGCTTGATTTGTTCATTTGCTGCAACCAGGGCATCCCGGACCGCCATGGCTCGTCCCTTTGCCAACTCCTGGAGCTGTTCTTCACCGACCAGAATATTTGCCAATATTAACTTTTCCATTTCCGGGTCGGGGAGCTTTTTCAACATTCGGGCAAAATTACGTGGCCGGGGGAATTCTGCCTCTTTATATACGGTCAGGAGGATGTCGTGGTATTCCTCAGCACTGATAACGATCTCTTCTTTTGTGGCCGGGGCAGAACCCGCCTCTTCCAGCTCCCGCCATTTCACGTCAAGCAGCATCTGCTGAAACCGGTCTTGCCGGTAACCTTCAGGATCCAGCTCTTTATCGGCAAAAGCACTGATTTCCAGGGTCAGCGCAGGTCGTTTGGCCAGCATTTCAGCCAAACCGGCAAGTTTTGTCTGCTGCTCTTCATCAATGATTGCAATGCCACTCGGAAAACTGATTCCGGTAAAATCTTCATCTCCACCGAGCATTGAGCCCAGCAATGCAAAGGGTGATGTCGCCGCTTTGACCAACAGGTTTTTCAGCACCGTGAAGATAACACCCCCAATGCTGAAATCGGGGTCATTCATGTCCCCCGATACCGGGATATCGAGGTGGATTTCATCGTTGGTATCTTTGAGCAGGGCGATAGCAAGTGCAACGGGAAGGGAGGTTGCCTTGTCACTTTCAACCGTATCGCCGAAGGTGAACTGGTCAATCATGACCCGGTTTTTCGCCCTGATTTTCTGCTCCTCAATATGGTAATTGAGATCGAGATGGAGCTTCCCCTTGTCGATAGCATAACCAAGGTAAGTGCCCGAATAGGGTGTCATCGGAGTCAGATCGATATCGTTGAAGCTGAGGGTCAGGTCGGCAAACAGATCCCGGCTCAATGGGTTTATTTTTCCACTGACGGTCAGTGGCGAATGGTTCTCCAGCTGCCCACGCAAATCGACATCGGCCTGCATCTCTTTAGCTGAAGCCAATCCCGTGATCCGCCCGCCGAGTTGATACATGGTGGTTGAGAAGGTGTTCGGCAGATGTCGGTCGATAAAGGAGACGGTTCCTCCCTGTAATGTCAGAGTGTCAATGGTGATATCTGGAGGGGGATCTGATGGGGATGTCTTCTCAACGATGACAGTCTCTTCGATACTGGATGGCTTTGAGTCGGTCTCGTTGCTGTCGGCTTCTGCCTCGGGCGCCGTGATGCTGGTCAGGTTGACCTGCCCTTTCGGGGTGATCTGGATATTGGCCAGGTATTCACTCAGGACAACATCTTTGATGTGGAGTGAAGGGGGGGCAATCTCACCTTGAATGCCATCAAGGTTGAGGGTTTCCCAGGTGAGGAGTTGACCGTCACCGACAGGGTCGTGCAGGTCAAAATTGCTGACGTGGAGCCTTCCGGAAAAATCTCCACTGAGTTGGTCAGGCTGTTGCTTGAGGCTGATCGCCAAAGTTGAAAAGAACTGACCATCTTTGAGGTTGATTCTCAGACCTTCCGGTACAAAATTGTTAAAGAAGGGCAGCGGGAACGATTTGATATCGGTGTGTACCTGGAGTTGCAGAGGAGTGTGGATAACCGTTCCGTCAACTTTGATATTGCCTTGTATGCCGACCTTTGCAGCGAGAGAAAAAGGGCTTTCTTCGGCCTTGGGATAACTGAGATTTTCGGCATGGAAATTAAAATCGGGAATATTGACTTGTGGTTTTCTGGCTAAGCTGAAATCGGTGAATAGCAGTTTGAATTTTTGCAGATCAACACGTTCAACACGAATATTCCACGGCTTGGCTTCGGCCGTATTGAGTCCGGGTTCAGCTTTTTTGGTTGCGGGTTGCTCTTTTATCAGCTGTAACGGCGAGAGGCTGCCATCAGCTTGTCGGGTTGCCGTGATATCTCCACTCTTGAATTCAATGTTGCCCAGATTAATATTTTGTTGCTGCAGATCGAAAGAGCTATCGGCCATGCTGAAGCTTGACAAGGTGAACCGATCTTTGCCGGAAAAGGGAACCAGCAAATCATTCAGTTCCAGCCGGGCCTGCTGGACCTGGATATTGCCTTCTTTGGTGTAGATTATCTGCCCGGAGAGATCCAGAAGACCTTCAATCGGGGCGTTCAACAGCCCTTCCAGATAAGGATAGTAGGGTTGCAGGGGGAGAGAGGTGGCGGTCAAGTCGATTGTTGCCAGTGCCGGATTGAGCCCCAGTTCTCCGTTGATTTCTATGGCAAAGTCACGCTCAGTCTGTAGCTTCAGGGTGGCGGCAGTTTTTTGTTTCAGATGGGTTGAGAGGTTGTTGAGTTCGAGGTTGAGCAGGGGAATTTCTTCGCTGAACCCACCGGGGACAAAATCATCGCGATAATGGACCTGGCCATCAATCAAGGCGAGTTGACCAATCGTAAGGAGAGGGAGCTTGCCCGTTGTTTTGCGTTCTGCTGGCGTCTCTTCAGTTGCCGCCAGCGGTGTTTCTCCAGGCGTCATGATGCGCTGAAAGTTCCAGCGCCCCGATTTGTCTCGATCGACATAGAGCTGCGGATCATAAATAACGAGGGAAACCAGATTGAAATCGTGAGTCAGGAGATTTGCCCAGTCAAGTTCGAGGATCAATGTCGGCATGCTGAGCAGTTTCCGTCCATCGAGCTCTCGGAGGTCGATATCGGAGAGGGCCAGCTCACCACCAATCATCAATCGCGGTTTTTCTGACCTGGAAACATGATAGGAAAGATCAATTTCACAATCAAGCACCCCCCGTTTGACATCTATTGGTAGCGGGACGGGGGAATGGAATGCGTAGTGAGCGAGATCGACTTTATCAAGGCTCAGATAGAGATCGGTTTCCAGTGAATCATGAAACGGTTTCAGCTGTCCATCGGCACGGATATCTGCACCGTTCAGAAGCAGGGACAGTGACGGCTCAACGTAGTCATCAGTCAGAAAAGGGATATTGCCGACAAAGGGGACGCTCAGTGCCAGCTCGCGGATTTGATGGCGGGATCTCTTTTCTGAAGTCTGGTCGGTAAAATCGACACTGCCACCGGTCAGAACAATATTATTCAGCGAAAAATGGAATGGTGCTTGCGGTTCAGTGGTCAGCGGTTCGGGGTTGTCGCTGCCGATTCGGGTGAAATCAGAAAAGTTGAATTCCTGCTTGCCGAGGAGTTCAATATTGATAAACGGGTCATCCAGTTCGACCCGGTCAAAAATCACTGCTTGTCTAATAATCGATTTGACACTCCCGGAGAGCATCAATCTTTTGAATGCAACAAAGGTGCGGTCGCTATCCTGTTCGGTCAGTTTCGTCCCGCCGATTTCAACCGTCAGCGTAAAAGGGTTGAAGAATACTTTTTCAATCGTTAGGGTACGATCGGTATTTTCGGCAATCCAATTGCTCCCCTGTTTTTTGATCTGCCAGGGGACAATCAACATGGATGACAGCAATATCCCAAAAATAACGGCAACCGAAATCAGAGTAACCTTTAACCAGCGCGACATATTTTTCCTCCATGGCAATGTTCTCAAAGTCTAACACAGGAAAAGAGATCTGTGAGGGAAGTCTGACTTTAATAGTTTTGTTTCGCTGGTCATCAAGGACGATTGATGGTTGCTGGCGTCGCCATCCATGATTTTTTTGCGAGTGCATCATGTTTACAACAGAAATCTATCAGCAGCGTCGACAGAAGTTAGTTCAACAGTTTGAAGCCGGTGTGATTCTTCTGTTGGGGAATATCGATTCTCCATTTAACGCCAGCGACAATTGCTACCGTTTTCGTCAGGACAGTAGTTTTCTCTATTTCTGCGGAGTGGATCACCCTGGCTTTGCGGTGGTTCTGGATATTGAGACCGGTCGTGAAATTCTGTTCGGGGAGGAGCAGAGTCTGGATGATGTCATCTGGAGTGGATCACAGCCAACATTGGAGAATCGGGCGGAACGGATTGGAATCGCTGAAGTCATGCCAATTTCTCAATTGGGGGGGCTCCTTGCTACCTCAACGATTGCGGGGAAATCGATTCACTATCTTCCGACCTGCCGTACAGACAATAAACTCAGGTTGGGTGAACTGCTGCAAAAAGATCCTGGCGCGGTCGACAAGGAGATTTCGCCTGCGTTGATCAAAGCTGTTGTTGCGCTCCGTTCGATCAAAGGTGAAGAGGAGGTTGCCGAGCTGGATGCCGCCGCCGATCTGGGTTACCAACTCCATACCACAGCCATGGGCATGGCCAGAGAAGGGGTTTATGGCGGGGAAATTGCGGGGGCGCTGGAGGCGGTTGCTGCTCGTGCCGGGCGGATGCTCTCATTCCCGCCGATTGTGACCACTCACGGAGAAGTGCTTCACAATCACCAAAGGGATAACCTGTTGCAAAATGGCGACTTGCTGCTCGTTGATGCCGGGGTGGAAAGCGATCTCCACTACGCTTCCGACCATACCCGAACGACTCCAGTCGGGGGGGAGTTCGATCCCCGGCAGCGTGATATTTACCAGGTGGTATTGGCTTGCACAGCACGGGCAAAAGAGTTGATTCGGCCTGATATTAATTATTTGGATGTCCATCTTTCCGTTTGCCAAACTCTGGTGGAGGGATTGCGGTCCCTGGGGCTCATGCGGGGCAATGTTGAGCAGGCTGTCGCCGCCGGTGCCCATAGTTTGTTTATGCCGCATGGATTGGGACACCAGTTGGGGCTGGATGTCCATGATATGGAAGATCTGGGCGAAGACTATGTCGGCTATGATGATAATATTCAGCGTTCCTCTCAATTTGGACTCTCAGGTTTGCGTTTAGGGCGCAAACTCGAGAACGGCTTTGTTCTGACAGTAGAACCCGGGATTTATTTCATTCCGAAATTGATTGAGCAGTGGAAACATGAAGGACGACATGCAGAATTTATTAACTATGCGAAACTGAACGGGTATTTCGATTTTGGTGGGATTCGGCTGGAGGATGATCTTTTGGTCACCAGGGATGGAAGCCGGTTGCTGGGTCGCCCAATTCCGTTACAAATCGATGAAATAGAAAAAATAGTTGATTGATATAGTCTGGATCCTCTTGACAAAAATTTGATCTCCCTATAATTTTTTAACTTAGGCAAAACTTTAATGAGTTATTGTGGCGTCATTTGGTTTTGTCTCACTCTTAAACAGAAACAGGAGGTTTTCATAATGCAAAAACTTTTGACCCGGCTGTTGCCAATTCTGCTGGTATTGTTGCTGGCAGGCTTTGTTCAGGCCAAGACCATGAAACTGGCAATGGATGCCGATCCAGTCTCCCTTGATCCCCATATGCAGCTTTCGGGCGGTATGCTGCAATATTCACACATGGTTTTTGATCCTTTGGTGCGTTGGACAAAGGAGACGACTATTGAAGGACGTCTGGCCGAAAAGTGGGAACGTATCGATGCCAATACCGTGCGTTTTTATTTGCAGCAAGGGGTCAAGTTTCACAGTGGCAATGAGTTAACTGCTGATGATGTTATCTGGACAGTTAACCGTCTGAAAGGGTCGGTCGATTTCAAGGGGATTTTCGAGCAGTTTGAAACTCCGGTCAAGGTTGACAAATACACTGTCGACATTGTCACCAAGGTCCCTTATCCACTGTTGATCAACACTGCGACCTATATTTTTCCGATGGATAGCAAGTTTTACTCTGGAACCGATGCCAAGGGGACCGAAAAGGGCATTATCAATAAGACTGGCTACTCTTTTGCCAACGACAATGCTTCTGGCACCGGTAAATATACCGTGGTTGAGCGTCAGCAGGGTGTCAAAGTTGTGTTCAAGGAATTCAAGGGCTACTGGGATAAAAACTCTCCCGGTAATGTCGATGAGATTATTCTGACCCCGATCAAAAACGATGCGACCCGCGTTGCCGCTCTACTTTCCGGTGGAGTTGACTTTATTATGCCGGTCCCACCGCAGGATATGGATCGTATTGAAAAATCTGACAATGCCAAGCTGGTAACCATGAGTGGTACCCGGATCATCACTTTGCAGCTGAACCAAAAGCGGGTGGAAGCATTCAAAAATGTGAAAGTTCGCCAGGCGATCGTTTATGCTGTCAACAATGCCGGTATCGCCAAGAAATTGATGAAAGATCGTGCGACTGTTGGTGGACAGAACAGCCCTGAGGGCTACTTGGGTTACAATCCAGACCTGACTCCACGCTATGACCTGAAAAAAGCTAAGCAGTTGATGAAAGAAGCTGGTTACGAAAACGGTTTTGAGATCAGTATGATTGCCCCGAATAACCGCTATGTGAACGATGAGAAAATTGCCGAAGCAGCGGCAACAATGCTGGGAAAAATCGGCATCAAAGTCAACCTCAAGACCATGCCGAAAGCTCAATACTGGGACAAGTTTGACGAGCAAGTTGCCGATGTGCAGATGATCGGCTGGCACTCTGATACAGAGGATACCGGCAACTTTTTCGAATTTTTGTTGATGTGCCCGAACAAGGAGACCGGTTACGGTCAGTATAACTCGGGTAACTATTGTAACGCCGAGGTTGACAAGTTGACCCTGGCAGTGCAGTCCGAAACTGACACGACCAAGAGAAATGCGATGCTGAAGAAGATGGAAAAGATCGCTTATGATGAAGCGGCCTTTGTGCCACTCCATTGGCAGGATCTTTCCTGGGCGGGCAAGAAGAATTTGAAAATTGCACCCATTGTCAATGTCATGAACTTCCCCTATTTCGGGGACCTTGTTATTGAATAGAAACGTTTGACTTTTTGTTTTACCCTCAAGGGAGGAGTACCGCATGAGTGCTCCTCCCTTGTTTTGTTAATACCTGGAGAAATAAATGATAGCTTTCATGATCCGTCGGATAATCCAGGCGCTGATTGTCATTATTATTATCAGCATCATTGGTTTTGCTATTAAGCAGAGTGTCGGTGACCCGTTGCGTGAACTGTTGGGCATTTCGGTTTCGGCAGAAGAGCGTGAAGAGTTTCGTGAAAAGCTTGGTCTCAACGACCCCTGGTATATTCAGTATGGCCGCTTTCTCGGCGATGCTGCTCGTGGTGATCTGGGGACGTCGATGTTTTATAAGCGTCCGGCAACTGAAGTTATCCTCGAAAAAGCACCAGCGACCCTGGAATTGGTTTTTGTCAGTAGTCTGATCATCATTTTATTATCAGTCCCTCTCGGGATATTTTCGGCAATAAAACCCAATGCGTTGTTTTCGCGGTTTTTAATGGGGGGCAGTATCGTCGGGGTCTCTATCCCCGTATTTTTGACCGCGATTATGATGGTCTACATATTTTCGATCAAACTGGGTTGGCTCCCCTCTTATGGTCGGGGGGAAGTGGTGATGGTTGGCGGTTGGGGGACTGGTCTTCTCACTTTGGATGGTTGGAAGCATATTTTGATGCCGAGTGTGGCCTTAAGTTCGATCATGTTGCCACTGTTTATTCGACTGATCCGTTCGGAGATGATGGAGGTGCTTGAGGCAGAGTATATCAAATATGCCTGGGCCAAGGGGCTTGCCCATAAACGGGTTTGGTTTGTTCACGCTTTTAAGAATACCCTGTTGCCGGTTATTACGGTCGGTGGAGTGCAATTGGGGGTTACGATCGCCTTTACCATTTTGACCGAAACTGTTTTTCAGTGGCAGGGGTTGGGTTTCATGTTCATGGAAGCGGTTGAGCGGTCCGATGCACCGCTACTGGTTGCCTACCTGATGTTTGTCGGCATTGTCATGGTTGGGGTTAATACGATTGTTGACATGATCTATGGATTGGTTAACCCGACTATTCGGATTGCGGGAGTCAAATAATGTCGACTCACGGTAAATTTAAAGACAGTTTCCTCTGGTACAGTTTCAAGCGGGATAAAATTGCCATTGCCAGTCTGCTGGTACTGGTTGTTTTGATCTTTATTTCAGTTTTTGCCCCTTTGATTGCACCTTACAATCCTTATGATCCGGAAATGATTGACATTATGAATTCCGAAATCCCTCCGGTCTGGGAAGACGGGGGTGAGAAGGCATTCTTGCTCGGCACCGATTCGCAAGGGCGCGATATGCTGTCGACGATGATCTATGGTATGCGGATTTCCATTATTATCGGTCTTGGCGCAGTCGCATTACAGGCAGTTCTGGGGGTTTTGATCGGACTTTTTGCCGGATATCATGGTGGCAGGCTGGATGCATTTTTTATGCGTGCGGCCGATGTCCAGCTCTCTTTCTCATATCTGATGGTGGCAATTTTTATGAGCGCTATCCTTCAGGCAATCGTTGGGGTTGCCCGGTTTGGTGAGATCGCCGTCCCCTTTCTGATTCTGGTCATCGGTTTCTCGCAGTGGCCACAATATGCCCGTACAGTGCGTGGGTCGGTGTTGGCGGAGCGCAAAAAGGAATATGTCGAAGCGGCTCGGGTGGCTGGTTTTACCTCGGCAAGAATTATCCTCAAACAGATATTTCCGAATACCCTGTCGCCGATTCTGGTCCTCTCTACCATTCAGGTTGCCAATGCGGTCATGAGCGAAGCGGCCCTCTCTTTTCTTGGGTTGGGGATGCCGATCGATCGTCCATCGCTCGGATCGCTGATCAACTCGGGCTTCGAATATATTTTTAGCGGTGCCTGGTGGATTACCGCTTTGCCGGGTCTGTTGCTGGTGATTCTGGTGTTGTCGATCAACATGCTTGGGGATTTCCTGCGCGATGTCTTCAATCCAAAGCTGTATAAGGGATAGGGATAAGGTTTCAGGCTCTGGGCTCAAGGTCCACCTTGCCCCTTGAGCCTTGCTCCTTGAACCTGAAATGGAGTCTGATGAAAAAACTTTTAGAAGTTAAAGATCTGGTCATCAAATTTGCCTTGCGAACCGGTGAAGTGACCGCCACTAACGGGGTCAGCTTTACCTTGAAGAAGGGGGAGCGCCTCGGGTTGGTCGGCGAATCGGGAGCGGGAAAGTCGGTCACCGGCTTTTCGATTATCAACCTGATCAGCAAACCGGGTTATATTGCTGCCGGGAAAGTCGATTTTCTCGGTGAAGATCTCGCCAAAATCGGTGATGAGAAGATGCGGAGTATTCGTGGTAACCGGATCAGTATGATTTTTCAGGATCCAATGATGACCCTCAACCCGGTGTTGACTATCGGGACCCAGATGACCGAAACATTGCATCAGCATAATCCGCAGATGGGCAAGGAAGAGGCACGCAACATTGCTCTCGACAAGCTGCGTAAAGTCTATATCCCTTCTCCTGAAAAGCGGCTCGACCAGTATCCGCACGAATTTTCCGGTGGTATGCGGCAGAGGATCATTATTGCCATCGCTCTATTGACCGATCCAGAGTTGATCATAGCCGATGAACCAACCACTGCCCTCGATGTGACCATCCAGGCCGAGATCATGGAGTTGTTGATTGAACTCTGTGAAACCGAGGATATGGGGTTGATTCTGATCACTCACGATCTGGCAGTGGTTGGCCAGGTGACGCAAAATATTGCCGTCATGTACGCCGGCAGCGTTGTCGAGAAAGGGCCGACTGCCCAGGTTATTGCTGAGCCACAGCATCCCTATACGCAGGGTTTGATTGCCGCTTTGCCGCAGAGCAGCAGGCACGGTGAACGGCTCAACCAGATACCGGGAATGATGCCGACACTGAAGGATATCCCTCCCGGTTGTGCTTTCAATCCGCGCTGTAACCAGGTGATGGATATTTGTAAAACCGAGACTCCTGGTTTAAGACCCGGCAAAAATGGCAATCTGGCAGCGTGTCACCTTTATCCGCCGGGGCAAGAGGAACAGGGTTAAAGGGACAAGAACAACCTTTTACAGGAATAAATGATGAGCGATCCATTACTGACAGTCAAAAATCTCTACAAGCATTTCGATATTTCCGGTGGTTTTCTTGATCAGATCGGTTTCAGCGGTGGCAAGTTTACCCGCACCAGAACCCTGGTCAAGGCAGTCAATAATATCAGCTTTGAGCTCAAAGCGGGGGAGACATTCAGTGTCGTTGGTGAGTCTGGTTGTGGCAAGTCGACCCTGGGACGCACCATTATGGGGTTGTATCCCCCCAATAGCGGGGAAATCCTCTATCGTGGTGACCGGATTGACGGGCTCGATCACCAGCGGATGTTGCCGTATCGCAAAAAAATGCAGATGGTTTTTCAAGATCCCTATGCGTCACTCAATCCACGCAAAACGATTCGACAGGCTCTGGGCGACCCATTGTGTTATCACAACCCGCAATTGAATGATGGGGAAGTCAAAGATCGCATTGACGAAGTTATGTTACAGGTGGGGGGTGATCCACAGTGGATCAGTCGGATGCCACATGAGTTTTCCGGCGGCCAGCGTCAGCGTATCTCGATTGCTCGTGCCTTGATCGTTGATCCCGAATTTGTCGTTGCTGACGAACCAATTTCTGCCCTTGATGTCTCTATTCAGGCGCAAATTCTTAATCTGATGATGGATTTGCAGCAGCAGTACAATCTGGCATATCTGTTCGTTGCCCATGATCTTTCGGTGGTTGAGCATCTCAGTGACCGGGTTGGTGTTATGTACCTTGGCACCATGTGCGAGTTGTCAGAAACCGGAATTCTCTTCGAGCGCCCCCGCCATCCTTATACCCAGGCTTTGATGAGTGCTATCCCGAAACTCACTGGTGGTGCGAGTGATCACATGCGTCTCAAAGGGGAGGTGCCGACACCGATCAATCTGCCCAGTGGATGTGTTTTTCATGGTCGTTGTCCGCATGTCAATCAGCGCTGTATTGATGAAATACCGCAGCTCTGTACCCTGAACGATGGCCGTCAGGTTGCCTGTCACGGAGTCGAAGAGGGTAGAATTTAAGCCGTGCGAAAGACAGGTCCAACCAAAGGAGTCGCGTATTTTTAAATGAGGCGACCCTGAAATTGTGGATCGCTGTCAATCATGATATTATGAGCTAAATTGCGATCGGAGGTGTCATATGCACGGAGTTAAGGAAATCGTTAGCGAGGTCGAATCGCTGCCTGTCGAGGAAAGAGTGCTAGTCGTTGACGCCATTCTTCGGACGCTGCCCCCCCCCTGATTCCGACGTTGACCGCAAGTGGGCGGAGGTAGCAAAGCGCCGGCTTGAAGAATTGCGGTCTGGTCGCAACGGGATATGGAGGTGATCCGGCCGGGATTGCTGGAGCTGCATCGAAAACTGGTGCGGTTTCTACGCCGACAGGGTTGAGCCGATGCGGGGGCGACCCGCCGGTACGAACCTCTCAGGGAGTCATCAATGTTGCATAAGTCATTTGTCGCCCAGATCGGTGTATGGTTCTGCGCGCTGGTCCTGTTCAACAGTCAGCCGCTGTTGGCGCAAGAGACCCTTTCGATCGCCGTGATCGGTCCCATGTCCGGGGAAAACGCCCACAGCGGCAAAGCCATGGTTGCCGGTGTGCAGCAGCAAATAGACAGCATCAATGCTCGGGGAGGCATTCAGGGGCGCCGACTTGAGTTGAAAATTTATGATGACCGACAGAATCCGCGGGCGGCCAGGGAGCAGGCTCGAAAAATCGCCCGGCAGAGTGACTCCGTGGCGGTTGTCGGTCACTACCATAGTTCGATGTCCCTGTATGGCGGCGCAATTTATCAGGAATACGGGATTCCTGCGATTACCGGTAGTGCGACGGCACCCGCGGTGACCAGGGACAATGATTGGTATTTCCGGGTGATATCGGACAACAGTCGGCAGGGCGAGCTGGCCGCGCTCTATCTCAGTGGTGTGCTCGGCTACTCGCCGGTCAGCATTCTTTACGAGGAGGATGCCTATGGTCAGACGTTGATGCGTTCCTTCAGCGCAGCGGCCGACACCCTCGATCTGGAGATCCAGGATGTCTGGGCCATCAACTCCAACCATGGCCAGGTCGCAGAAAAACTCGCCATGATTGTCCGCCGGCTGCAGCGGGAACCGCGTCCAGCGGCCCTGTATCTGGGCCTGCTGGGACGGGAAGCGGCAACTTTTGTCCGGCGTCTGTGCCAGGTGGGACTCGACATCCCGGTCCTGGGCGGCGACGCCCTGGGGCGCGGCTCGTTCCCCGCGAAGATTGCAGCCTTGATCGGCGATCAGGAGCAGGTCGGCGACTTCACCCACGGGATCTATGCGACAACCTATTTTATCCGCGATATTGCCAACAAAAAGGCGCAGGAATTCAGTCTGGACTTTATCGATCAATACAGTCGGGAACCTGACGCCTTGAACGCAACCAGTTACGATGCCGCCGGGCTGGTCCTGGAAGCTCTGGCGGAGATCAATTTGGATCAGGGGCTGAAGCAGGTTAGACGCGAGCTGCGCGCGGTTTTGCAGAGCTATGTCGACCCCCGGAAGGCTTATCTCGGGGTGACCGGGCGGATCTATTTTGACAGCCAGGGGAATGCCATCAATCCTTCCCCTTTCGGTCGTTACGTCCGCGACACCTTGGTGTCGGCTCCCGAACAGCTGACACCGGTTCATCTGAGGGACAGGATTATTGATCTCGAAACGCGTATCGATGAAGGCTCGGTGCTGCGCTTTCAGGAGCGTTTGTACAACAAAACAGAGGTGGTTTACACCGGCCTGGACATGAATAAACTGCTGCACATCGATCAGAAAAACGGCACCTTTACGGCCGATTTTTATCTCTGGTTCCGGCATGAGAATCCCCTCGACTTCAGTGCTATCGAGTTTCTCAATTGCGATGTGCAACTGGATGCCGACCGGGATCCGATCATGGTTGGCAAGATCGACGGCATGCGCTACCGGGCTTACCGCATCAAGGCCGACTTCAAGGAATCCTTCCAGTTTCAGGACTACCCCTTCGATTCCCAGACGCTGAGGATTCGGCTGCGGCACAAACAGCTCAATCGCGATCAGCTCATATTTGTCGCCGACGACATCGGCATGCAGCGGCAGCGCGGTCACAGCCTGCTCCAGCGGTTGCGCGCACATGCGGGGTTCAAGGGTGAGCGGAAATGGAAACTGGAGGATATCCTGGTCTACTCGGATATCGGCACCGCCGATTCCACGTTGGGAAATCCGCGCCTGTTCTTCGGCGGGACCGAGACCGGCATCAGCTATTCCCGTTTCAATTTCGCTGCCCGGATCACCCGGAATGCCACCAGTTATATGGTTAAAAACATGGTTCCCCTGTTCTTCATCTTTCTTCTGGGATATGCCATGACCTTTATCTACCCCGAGGGGCCGCCTTTTGCCGCCCGCTTGAACCTTGGTGTCATCCTCCTGCTGACCACCGTCTCCCTCAGCCTGATGACCGCAAATCAGCTGCCCAGCATCGGCTACCTGGTGGCCATGGACTATATCTACTTCTTTGTCTATTTCTGGCTGTTGATCGGTATTCTGGTGGCGATCGGCAGCCGCAGTGCCTATCTTCATGGTTATCCCGGCCTGCGTGCCAGATTGGAATGGTCGGTCAGAATCCTCCAGCCGCTGCTGCTGGCGCTGATGATCACGGTTCTGGTCTGGATTTACGGCTGATAACGTCTCCACGGCGGGCCATACTGTTTCCGCCGGCAGTGAACGCAGGCGGGACGCTCTTAAATAATTAAATTGACAGAAACTGCCTCCATCGCCAATATTCCCCCATGCCACGCACAGCGAGACTGGACGCCCCCGGTGTATTGCACCACGTAATGATTCGCGGGATTGAGCGTCGAAA
>LLYT01000071.1 GCA_002049545.1 Deltaproteobacteria bacterium tcs-42
AACGCACCATCGCTGTGCATGGGTAAAATTGCCCGTAAATCAGTCAATGTGAACAGGTAATGTTCATCATCAGCAAGTTCATTCAAAACTTGGGCTAAATACTTTAACGGTTGAATATTTTGCATAACAGAAAGTTACATTAAGTGTAACTTTCTGTCAATATGCAGCGAGATAGACGAGAGGGACAAGCGGGGACAAGATAGAACATCCCCTTTTGAAAGGTGAGTAGAGAATTTATCTATTTCTCTTGTGATGCATTGGCAAATTTGCTGGTGCTGTAAACCCGCCCATTTTTCAGAAAAATCCAGTCACCACCATAGGGCTCCAGGGGGATCTTGTCGATGTAATTTTGTTTCAGCATTACATCGATGCTTTCCGGAAATTGCTGAAGATCTTCTTTATATTGCTTGACCGCCTTTTCCAGCAGGAGGGCATTTTCCAAAGCCGTCAGGCGCTTCTGATAATAAGAGCGGATCTCCGGGCTTCGCTCACGGTCCAACATACGCTGAATCAGTTCTATGGAGAATTGGTAGTTTCCTTTGTAGTACGCCAGGCGCGAAGACAATGAAGCTAGGATGGGTGGCGCATCGGGATTTCTGCTCGCAAGTTCCAGATATTGCGCACCTTTTTGATTATCATGGAGAAAGTAAAAATAGATAAAACCGATATGATAGGGAAAACGGTAGTCATCGGGGTTATACTGTCGAGCTGTCTCCAGAATATTGATTGCATCCTGGTAACGCCCGGCACCCCAGGTCAACATGCCAGTAGCAAAGTGGTAAGTATCAAAAAAATAGGGGTCAAGACGGGTTACAGCGGTGATGATGCGAACCAGATAGTTCCACTCCGCTTCGGTAATGCGGTTTTGCGATTCGATTTTATCGCCGATAAAAAAGATGCCCTGCAGCAACTGAAAATCGGCAATCACGCCTTTGAAATCAAGAGCCGCCGCCCGTGTAAATGAAGCCGGCAGAACATAATTGACCCGAACTTGCTCATCCAGACCGCTTTTGCGCTCAAAGGTCTGTCCATAGAGAACGGCGTGAAAAACGGCCAACGCTGCGATCCCCACGAGGAGCAACAGCACCCGCTTCACAGCAATTCCCGCCGTTGAAAAATCAGCGCCGCCAGGCACAACACCAGCAACGCGTAGACCACTCCATAGCCGGTAAACAGAAAGAAATCACCCCAACCGATCAATTGCCCGTGAGCGGAAATCACCTTGAAATCAAAAGCTTCAAAATTCGGCACCAAATACTTAACCCCGGCAATCACCCCTTTAATGGCCGGTGTCACCGCGTCCTGGCCGCGCTCCAGGGAGAGGAAGTTGATCACGTCCGATATCGATTGCCCCATGATGTAAATGGACACGGTAAACAGCAAATTAACGAATGAACTGGTGGTAATAACGCCGAACAGCACGATAATGGCATTCAGCACCATAATCTTAATGAAATCAAAGTAGACGGCCTGCAGATAGGCGAGCCAACTGAATGAATCAAAATAATTCGCGTGCAGATTTTTCAGCAGCACCAACGCCAACCCCGACACCAGGGTCAGCACCAGATAGGCAAACAGAAAAACCGCCAACAGCCCCAGATATTTCCCAAAAATATACTGCATCCGGCTGATCGGCCGCGACAGGACAAAATAGATGGTCTTTTTATCCAGATCCTTAGCGATCAAATTGACCGACAGTGAGGCCGAAATCAGTAACCCGGCCAAAGTAATCGCACTGATATTGAAATCAAACGCCACCTTGCCCAGGTCCTGCATAAAAAAGTTGGCAAAAACGATGCTCAGAAAAACCACAAACAGGGCAAACAGAAAAATGCCGTAAAGAATGCGACTACGCACCCCTTCCAGAAATGTCACCCGCATCAGCGCCATCATGTGACATCCTCCTCGGTAACAATTTGATTGAAAACCTGCTCCAACGAAACGGCCGCCGACTGCACCCCCTCAACCGGGATATTATGGTTGTGCAAATGATCAAGTAGAGTATTGAGCTGGCTAGCGTCGGCCTGTACAGAGAGGGAATTGGCAAAGCGTTTTGCCTTATAGGAAGGTTCCGTCAAAAGATCGGCAGCTTTGTCCGAATAAGGAACGATGATCTCGACGTTCTTCTGGGTTAAAGCCAGATCTTCACGGGTCAAATGTCGACGAATCCGCCCCTGGTGCATGATGTATACTTCATCGCACAGCCGTTCGACGTCGCTGAGGATATGCGAACAGAACAGGATGGTTCTACCCCGATCGCGCAGTTCATTCATCAGGTCAAACACCATCCGTCGTCCGACCGGATCAAGGCCGCTCATCGGCTCGTCAAGGATCAACAGATCAGGATCGTGAACGATAGCTGCCGCAATACCGGCACGTTGGTTCATCCCCTTTGAAAAGGCTCTGAGCCGGTTTTCCAGTTCAGCTTGCATCCCTACTTTTTCAACAGCGGCTCGTGCTTTTTCTATAAAATCATTTCTTTTGACCCCAAAGCTACTGGCCGAAAACCACAGCAGTTCACGCAAAGTGAGATAATCGTAATAGTAGGGATTTTCAGGAAGATAACCGAGGCTTATTCCGTCCTGCACGCCAACAGTTCCAGAATCTGGACAAATAAATCCAAGGATAGTCTTGATAATGGTACTCTTTCCGGCACCATTTTGCCCAATAATGGCGACTATTTTACCCGCAGGGGCATGTATAGACACATCACGCAAGATCTGTTTACGCTTTGCCAGCAGTTTTTTGGATTTAGCACTTTTATACAAATTTTCAACTTGAATCATAGGTCAAATTTTCTATAGAGCGATTCCACTGGAATTAAATTGACGTGTACGTAATACTTTCTGCTCATATAAAAGTGCAAGATGCTCAGCAGAAATCAGTTTTTCTATATTTATATGGTTTTTCTTGGATATCAATAAAGCATTACATAAATGAACTAGATCAAAATATTCATTAACATCCGGCTTTCTCACAAATGCCTGATTGGCAAATATTTTAGCATTTTCATAGTTACCAAGAATATAATAAAGTTTTGCCAAGGAAAACAGATAGCTAGGAAAGCGATTCTGCTGCGAATATTTTTCCATATCCAGCAAAATATAGCGGCCAAGCTCCCGATTATCCGTTTCCTGCAAGCGCTCCACTAAGTTAGTATAAAGACTATGCTTAAACTGCCAGCCATAGATTGGATTGTTAATATTTCCGGTTAAATACTGCGCCTGTCCATACTTAAAACGTTCGGTACTAAGTTCGTTAGATTCAACCAGATAGCGTCTAAACTGATGTAGATTATACATTTGCCAAAAATGCTTAACCGCAAAAATATTGACAAAGATCACTATACCAACCACAAGCGGCACCATATATTGTCTTGAAAAATTAACTTGTTTCCCACGCCACCGTCCAAGAATTGGAGCGACCATCAGACAAGCCATAAGAACTAGATTATGATAGTACAAAGGGTGGCTGAAACACATCATACAAACAAAAGAAACAATACTGAGAAAAATAAAGATGTTCGCTCTCGATATATTTTTCCAACATTGAACAATCACCATACAGACAAAAGTCACTACCAACAAAAAAACCAACAAACCATGTTCAGCCAAAATCTGTAAAAAATCATTGTGAGCCCACAACGTTTGACTAATCATATCGTAAGTCAAATGAAGTTTTTCAGCCACTTGAACGGCGTAGTCTCCAAGATTTTGTGCAAACCCACCGAAACCGGCGCCGCCAAGCCAATGGTCACGACCTATAAGAATCGCAGCCAGCCAGTAAAGTAACCGTTTATATGTCCCTCCACCCTGTGCCCAAGTTGCTTCAGCCCTTGATATTGGGGTCCAGTCACCAACGACTTGTGCGATAACAAAGGCGACAATAAGGACAAAGAATAAACTCAGAAACTGTGATTTAATGTTGACAAGATTTTCTTTGCGCCACAGCAATATAACCAGCAAAGTGATGACACAAAGAGCTACCATGCCCGCTCTAGATGCAGTCATGAACAGTATACTTGCCAACAGCAGAGACGGAAGCAAATAGATGAGTCTCTTGCGATTGGTTACACTAAGTAGTTGGGTATAGCTGAACAACCCCATCAGCATCAATGTAGCATATAAGTTTGGCTGTCCATAGTTGCCGTAAAAACGGCCGGTGGGCAAAGAACAAACGTTAAGCTTAGAAGCAACATACAGACCTAAACTATATGTTGCAGAAAAAACAGCCGAGTAGGATATTATCAGAGGAGCATAGCGCCAAAGATGTGTTATCGACAACAGCAGAATACAGAGCAAATAAAGACTTAGAACAGCTAAGATAGGTGTATTATTTGGACAACACAAAATGACAATAGCTGCAACTACTAATAGTATAAACTGGGGGAGGGAAACCTTGAACTCTTTGCGCCCAGAATAGAGCAGGTAAAATAAGAAAGTAGAATTCAGAAATAACAATGAAAACACTTCCTGTGAAACATGACAATCCAAATAAAATATATGAAATTTAAAAAAATTTGCAAGTATTGCAAGTATTAAAATTATAAAAAAAAACAGCCCCTTGGCTACAAAAGGCTGTTTTTTATTATATCGATTAATACAAAAATTCTTCAACAAATTATGCCAATCAGTCAGCCCAAGTATCCATTGCTGCACTTGTATAAGTCTCTGTAGTCATCAAATCAGATGACGCAAATTTTTCACCAGCAGCCGCATTGGTTTTACTATAAATTTCAGAAACAAAATTTCCCGTTGCGTAGGCAAGGGTTCCCTGTGAATGTCCTGTACTAATTATAAAGTCAGTAGCATCATCACCGGCGGCAGTGTTATTTGCAAGGTATGACCCAGAGACTCCATTTGACAGACTAGTTGCTGTCAAAATTCCACTTAGGTCGGAAGCAAAACTACTACTTACAACCATTGAACTCAATGCCAGTAAAATAAATATTTTTTTCATCCTAGTTATCTCCTTTTTAAAGTTTTTTACATAGGTTTATCCAATTAAGTACCTATCTATCTTACTCGTCTGGATAAAAGAAATTATCCGCATAAAGTCCCTCTAGATCTGTTTTCGCATTCTTCAAATCACTCTGCGCCGCTGAGTTAAATGCCTTCTGACGATAGGACGCAAACTGAGGAATAGCAATTGCGGCCAGAATACCGATGATCGCAACAACGATCAACAGCTCGATCAGGGTAAAACCCTTTTGATTCCCTTTTCTAAACATCTTCAACATACTTGATTCTCCTTTTTCGTTGAGGAAGAAATTGCCAACAATTTGGCCAAATCACAAATCGATTTTCAAACACGAAACAGAAGATATACAATCAGTATGCCAACATATCTATTCCACAAATATAAACCATTATTAGCCGCTAAATCTTAAAACACATCAACAGAAAGCTCACCAATTAGAACAAAACAACTCATTGATATTTCTATCCTTCCAGAGTTTAAAGTCCTATCATCTAATATTCTACCAGTCTGATCAAACCGGTTTTTATAATAATTTATCAGTTTATCAAGGCATAATCAGTCGCCTTAATCTTAAATTATAAATAAATTTCATGATTGCATGTCAATTTTTGGCAGAAGAAGTGACAATTTTTGTCACCAAAAAAATGCCTCACGCCCGTTCGCTTTGCTCACTCAAGACGCAAAGGGCGCCAAGGAAACCTATCTTCGAGTTGAACCAGATAGGATTGAATCTATGAGGAAGGACGGGACGATCTTAAACAACTACACCTTTTTTTCACAGGGATGAACAAGATATTCAGGATGTCAAACAAAATCAAAGTCTTAAGCCTTATCCTGACTATCCGTTTATATCCCTTAAATATGCCTTTTGCCTGCCTCAGGTATCGCGTCTGAGTGCGAGGTGGAACTTAACGTAACAGCAATCCTTCTACATAAGAAAAATGACTATCCAGGGTGTAAAGTGGCAGTCCCTGTTGAAATGCCACTGCAGCAATCCAGATATCATTTGTGGGGATGGGGGTTCCTTTTTTTTTCAATTGATTCAAAATAGCACTGTAATATTCAGCAGTATCGACATCGACTTGATAAATGGTGACCCGAGGAGAATCAAGAAATTGCTCAAGTTCCTCACGATTCTCGTTTATTTTATTTCCAGCCCTGAATCCCGACAACAACTCACCAATTGAAATAACAGAAATACCGATATGGGAAACTTGTCGCAAAACTTCATTTATCTCAAAATTACCCCGCAACAAATTAGAATAAATATTCGTGTCGATAATAATTCTGTTCATTGCCAAAGCTCTGGATCAATTTGTCGTTCAGAATCAATTTTTTCTTGAATCAAAGTATATTCATCCTTTGCCCACTTGCCAAACAGGTGATCCAGATCGTGATACTCGTTGGTGAATATCTTTTTTTTATCAAGCCCGACAAACTTCTGAAGAGCCTCAAGTACAAGCTGGTTAACACTTTTATTGGATGCCGCAGCTTTATCCTTAAGTAATGCAACTAACTGGTCATCAACCCCGCGTATTGACATTGATTTCATATTAAGCTCCCACGATTTCATTTTATAATATCAAACTGATATCAGTTTATGCATTCACGTAATTTTTGTCAACATAAACACAGAAACACAGAGGAAGAGTGCGATGAGGAGTGTCACGTTCCTAAACAACTAAACAGGTAGCACCTTGCAGATCAGTTCGAAACCTTATTTTAACAGGGATGGACAGGATGTTCAGGATATAAAAAAATTAAGCCGTTATCCTGTCTATCCGTTTTTATCCCTGTAAATATGCCTTCGCCCCTGAAAAACCACCAGGCCATGCTGGACGAATTTTTTTCTTCGCTATCCCTGAGTTTTTTTCGGCGAAAGCATCAAAAATGAAATCAAGATTCTTTTTTCTTTTACATTCCGCATATGACCATTCTATTATGGTCACATTATCAACATCAGAAGGCGGGATACAAAAATCATATCTGCTTTTCTGGTCACCAAGGAGAAAAATATGACTAATATTATTTCAAAATCATTATTTAAACCCCAAGCCCTTAAGTATTTTCGAGAGATAGAAGAGCAGGGTCAAGAATTAATCATCACTGATCATGCCAAACCAGTTATAAAAATAATCCCTTTCAGGCAAGAACCACATGTCATTCTGCAGGAGTTAAGGAACTCTGTACTTGACTACAGGGATCCTTTCGAACCAGTTGGACAGGAAGACTGGGAAATTCTGAAATGATTGTGCTGGACACACATATCTGGCTCTGGTGGATCAGCAATCCGGAGAATCTTTCGACCGCTGCCAATCAAGCTATCGATCAAGCAATTACAGAAAATGGCATTGTTATTTCGTCTATCTCAACCTGGGAGATTGCCTTGCTGGTTGACAAAGAAAGACTGAAACTCTCCATTGATATTCGTGACTGGGTGCGCAAAACGGAAAGTCTGCCATTTGTTCGTTTCATGCCGGTTGATAACACCATAAGTTTGCGTTCAATAACCCTGCCCGGTCAATTTCACCCTGACCCTGCAGACCGCATTATCACAGCAACCGCTATGACAATGGGATTACCTTTGGTCACCAAAGACAACAAGATGATTAGTTACCCACATGTCCGGACGATCTGGAACGAGTAAGGGAAGAATGATGGCGTCGCAAAAAGTCGGCGTTACGGTGTTGGGTATTGAGAAAAAACAACGACTGAACCGCTGCTGCCAACGAATATCCTGCCCCACAATGGCACTTCATTGACATACCAAAAAAGTGGGACATTCTTAAGCAACTAAACGGGCACCGCCCTTGTAGTTCAAAAAAATTATTTCAACAGAGATGAGCAGGATATACATGGTGGGCGGTGGCCACCCTTGTACGGCTGGTGTCACAAAATCAAAGTGATGGCTTTATTTTTTCTGTTACATATTGATGAATCAACGATGAGAGTATCGTTTGATAAGGTATATTCAATTCACTGCTTTTTCTTTTTAGCAGCAACATATCGTATTCTGGTATGCGAATATTAATATTTTTACTTTTATTTAGAAAATTCCTGGCTGCAATTCTGGCATCTGCAAGCTCATCGTCAAAGTTATCGATTCTTTCTAATTCGGTAGCATTATCAATGTACTCGAGTAATTCCAATTCATATTCATCCATTTTCATAGGTCACCTCCCCTATAAAGCCTATTCATTTTGCGGCTCGGAATAATGGTTTTTAAAAAAATAACCTCACCATGCTTTATAAATGGAAACATGGTGAAGGGTGTCACGCTCTTAAGCAACTAAACGAACACCGCCCTTGTAGTTCAAAAAATTATTTCAACAGGGATGAGCAGGATATACATGGTTGGCGGTGGCCACCCTACGGCTGGTGTGACAAAAAGGGCCTCAAAAACATAAGTCATTGAAGCCCTTTAAATGGTACTCGGGACGAGAATCGAACTCGTACAGGATATTATCCCGAGGGATTTTAAGTCCCTTGCGTCTACCAGTTCCGCCACCCGAGCGTATAGATGTTCTTGACACCCGGTTATATTAGTGATTCTACCCATACTGTCAACTTTTAATTACAAGAAACCTGAATCTTTCTTCGTGGTTTATTTTTCTGTATCATCCCCGATCCCCAGCTTCCCCAGGCGATAGCGGATTGACCTGAAATTGATTCCCAACAATGCTGCGGCTTTTTTTCGGACCCCACCTGCTTTTTCGAGTGCGTTGAGGAGAATTGTCCGCTCCACATCTTCCAACCATTGATCGAGGTCAAATCCATCATCGGGAAGGTCACCCAACTCTCCGCAGTGATTTCGACTTTCCTTTTTGATCTGTTCCGGCAAACATTCAATTGTCAGTTCTTCGGTATCGCCAAGTACCACACAACGCTCAACCAGATTTTCCAGTTCACGCACATTGCCCGGCCAGTCGTACTTGAGCAACAATTCCAAAGCCTGCTTCTGAATGGAATATTCAGCTTTACCCGTGAGCCGCTTGTAAAATTTATTGATCAAAAGGGGTACGTCATCACGTCGGGTTCGCAATGGAGGCAGCTCAATCGAAACAACATTCAAACGGTAGAACAGATCCTCACGAAAGTCTCCTTGCTTGATTTTCTCTGAGAGATCCTGATTGGTTGCTGCAACCAGGCGAATATTGAGTGAAATCGTATTGGTTCCCCCGACCCGTCGAAACTCCCTTTCCTGAAGAACCCGCAACAGTTTAACCTGCATCCCCATTGGCAGTTCACCAATCTCATCCAAAAACAGGGTTCCGTTATCGGCCGATTCAAACAATCCCTCTTTCCGTTTATCGGCACCGGTAAACGCCCCTTTTTCATGGCCGAACAATTCACTTTCAAGCAAATGTTCGGGAATCGCGCCACAATTAATCGGCACAAATGGATGTTTTTTTCGATCACTATTCTGGTGCAGCGCTTTGGCAACCAGTTCTTTTCCGGTGCCACTTTCACCGGTAATCAACACATTGACCTGACTCGGCGCAACCCGGTCCAGAAGTGCGATCAATTTGGACATCGCCGGACTGTCACCAATCAGATTCTGAAAAGAAAAACGTTGCCCCAACTGTTGCTTCAGTTGCCGATTTTCCTGCTGTAACTGTTCACGCTCCAGAGCATTTTTGATCACCAGACGAATTTCATCATTTTTAAACGGTTTGGTAATGTAATCGTAAGCACCCAGCTTCATGGCTTTGACAGCTTCTTCTGTTGAAGAGAATGCTGTTATCATCATGATCGTAACGTCGTCACCCTGATCGCGAAGTTGGCGCAGCAGCTCAATACCGGTCATCTTTGGCATCTGGATATCAGAAACAATCAGGTCATACGCCGTTTCCTGAGCCATCGAAAAGGCGGTCGCACCATCAGCGGCCTGATCAACTCGATAACCTTCACGTTGGAGTAAAATTGACAACAACTCACGCAAACTTTTCTCATCATCAACGACAAGTATTTTATACGCTGTATTTTCAGCTGACATTGCTAGTTTTCACCTCCAACAAACTGCAAAATGAATCTGGCACCCCCGCTAGATCCCCGATCAACAGTTAATGTTCCACCATGTGACTCAATAACCGAATAAACAGAAGCCAAGCCTAGCCCGGTTCCATGTTCCTTTGTCGAAAAAAAAGGTTCAAAAATACGCCCTTTTATTTCGTCAGAGATTCCCGGGCCGGTATCCTCAACCATAATGGCAGAATCTCCCTGCTCCTCAATAGCAAAAGTTAATTGTCCGCGCCCCTGCATCGCTTCTGCTGCGTTGATTGCCAGATCCCACAATGCTTGCAATATCTGCCCCTGATCCAGATTGAGTATAATTCCATCGGCATAGAGTTGCTTGATTTCAATATCCTTGAAACGATGATCCGTGGCCAGCATATCAACAAGTCGATCCATAATAGAAGCAACATCAATCGGTTCCTTTACCGGCTGCTTTGGTCGGGCAAATTCAAGAAAGTCGGTTAATAACCCATTAAGACGGTCGGCTTCCTTGATCACAATCCCCATCAAACGACGATCATCGGGCGGAGTGTGTTCATTTTCCATGAGCATCTGCACCGATCCACTGATGGAAGCGAGAGGATTACGAATTTCATGTGCCATTCCTGCAGCCAAACGGCCGACGGCAGCAAGTCGATCACTCCGCTTAAAATCCTCTTCGATTTTCTTCAACTGGGTTAAATCCTGAAAAGTGACCAACATCCCAAGATTTTCGCCATGACCCCCCTTCGCCGGGGTTGTGGCGTAACCGAGAACCAGTTTTTCATCTGTTTGTCTGACAAAATAACCTTCGGCCCGGTTCAATGACTGTGGCGCAGTTATTGAGCCAAACGACAATCCCGGAAAAATTTCAACAGCAGCCTGATCATAAACATCGTGCAAGGATAACCCGGTAATATCAGCAGCAGCCCGGTTAAATGACCGGATCCGCCCCTGAAGGTTGATCAGCATCAACCCACTGCTGATGTGGGACAGAATTGTCCGATTCATTTTTTCGAGTTCAGCGTAGTCAATCGTTTTACGCTGCAATTGTTCTTCGCTGTGACGCCAACGCTCTGCAAGGGTCCCGCTGAGGATGGCCGTCAGGAAAAAAGCAACCCCATGAACAAATATTGCAGAAAAAAAGGAACCATCGGGGACAGAACGAAATAAATTAAAGAAATTGAGATAGTTAAAAAATTGCAGGTCCAGTATCCCGCCGTACAAGATAACAGCACAGGCAGAAGCAAAAATCGTCAAACGACGCGACAGGAGAAAACTGGCAGAAACAATGACCAAAAGATAGGCAAAAGAAAAAACACTTTCGACCCCACCCGTCATAACAATCAGGGCGGAAACAAACAGCAAGTCCCAGACAATCTGCATCTGAATAAAAAGATTGATCGACGATATTTTCTTCAGCAGGACTGCTGAGACTAAAGCCTCAGCATAAGAGGCCCCAATCAGAAAAAACAACGGTGGTATGAGAGTGCGATTGACACTTCCGTTGAGGAAAAAAATTGCAGCGCCGCCCAGCAGCAAAGTAATAACCGCAGTCCGACAAATCAGGTACCATGTCAGACTGCGGCTATCGGCTTTTACTTGTTGATTGATTAAAATCTCTGGCGTGGTCATTAACCGCCAACTGTTCCTGCCAGCTTGAAGATTGGCAGATACATGGCAATAACCAGACCGCCAACGGTTGTCCCCAGGAACAACATGAGGAGCGGCTCCATCATGGCCGTTAAATTTTTCACGGCATCATCAACTTCATCATCATAAAAATCTGCAATTTTACTCAGCATCGTATCCAAAGCACCGGACTGTTCTCCAACTTCTATCATCTGGCAAACCATGGGGGGAAAGACCCCCGATGCCTTCAACGGTTCTGCAATTGTCTTGCCTTCACTGATGCTGGCAGTCACTTTTGCAATGGCTTTTTCGACGGTCCGGTTACCTGCCGTTTTTCTGACGATATCCAGACCATCAAGAATCGGCACCCCGCTGGAAATCATCGTTGATAGAGCCCTGGCAAACTTGGCCACAGAAACTTTGCGGATCAGAACTCCCATAACTGGGAGTTTTAAAGCCCAATAATCAATTTTATCGCGTCCTTTATTGGTCGCATAGATCTTCTTGGCGGCAAAAATAGTGAAAACAATTACCCCGATGATCAACAGAACATAATCCTGCACAAAGTTACTTAAGTTGATGACTATTTGTGTTGGTGCCGGCAAAGCCCCACCGAAATCGGCAAACATTTTTTCAAAAGCGGGGATAACAAAAACGAGGATAACAGCAATGACCACAAAAGCGATGCCGATGATTGTGACCGGGTAGGTCATGGCACTTTTAACCTGCTTTTTCAGTTTCAACGATTTTTCTATATAGACAGCCAAACGGTTCAGGATTGTATCAAGGATACCGCCTACCTCACCGGCCGCGACCAGATTGACATAGAGTTCGTTAAAGACCTTGGGATGTTTTTTCAAGGCATCAGCAAAAGTCGACCCAGATTCAACATCCTCTTTGACTTTCAGTAAAATTTGTTTAAATGTGCTGTTATCCTGCTGTGAGGAGAGGATATCCAAACACTGGACCAACGGCAAACCAGCATCAATCATGGTAGCAAACTGGCGAGTAAAAATGACAATGTCCTTGGTCGTGATTTTGGGCTTCAGAAAACCGATATTCAGGTCGGCATTCAACCCCTTACCCGCTTCTTTTATCTTATTCGCCTGAACCCCCTGACGGCGCAAATTAGCCATGACCGCCGCTTCGCTAGCAGCCTCCATGGTTCCTTTTGTACTTTTTCCGTCTCGTGACCGACCTGTCCAGGCAAACGTTGGCATGGCCTACCCCTTTCCATTGACATTGGTTGTAAATTCTTCAAAACTGTCCCACTTACCTTCCACGCCCGGCTCCAATCGCTTGTTTCCGACCCAAAACGGCGGCAGGATTGGCAAACATCTGATTCAATTCATCCAGATCGTGAGAACGCATCATTGCATCCTCCTGAGTAATCTGCCGGGAATGAGCCAAAAGGAATAATGATTGATTCAACGTCTGCATAGAAAATTTATCCTGCCCTATCTGCATTTGTGAATAAATTTGATGAATCTTATCTTCCCGAATCAAGTTCCGGATCGCCGGGTTCGGCACCATCACCTCAAGCGCCATAGAGCGCCCTTTCCCGTCGGCACTTGGTATCAAGGCCTGGGACAATACCCCTTCCAAAACAAAAGAAAGTTGGGTTCGCACCTGAGCCTGCTGGGTGTCGGGAAAAACATCAATAATCCGGTTCATGGTCTGCACACAGGAATTGGTATGCAAGGTTGCAAAACACAGGTGGCCCGTTTCCGCAATTGTCAATGCCGCTTCAATCGTTTCGATATCTCGCAACTCACCCAACAGAACAACATCAGGGTCCTGGCGTAAAATGTATTTTAGAGCTTTTTTACGGTTCTATCCACCAAAAAAAGGTGGATGTGACATAGTTTGACACAGTCATATGGGAACATAGCTCCAAAAGGAGGT
>LLYT01000072.1 GCA_002049545.1 Deltaproteobacteria bacterium tcs-42
CCAAGGGCCACTTTGCGCCGTCCATGGCCGTTCGACTGTCGCCGTCCGTGGCGACAGACGCCCTTTCCATGGGTACCACAAGCCCCTATCAGTAGTGGTGGTGAATAGTTACGTCTCTGGATCAATTTATCTTACGTATTTTGGTGAAAAAATCAATCAATCTGGATATGGATAAATGTTACAAATCGGAAATGGTGAATCAACGGTTTAAATATCTTGTGAAGGAGAAACTCACGATAAAATGTGTCCGATCATGTTTATCTGACGATCTTTTTCCAGTTTGATAACTCATGACCCATGATCATTGCCAGCTCGTTTTCTGCTAGAATCTGTTCCAAAAATCCCGAATAAACGGGAATAATTATGGTAGTCGTAAGAATGGTGCCACGAGGTAGTTTACGAACCATGAAACTATGGCGGTTGGTACCGCAAATACCTGGGGCAGTCCCGGATTTGCTGATATCTACCCTTGAACTCGCACCATGCGGGAGTCATAACAAATATCAATCTTTAGTCTTGTTTCTGGTCAATTGTTTTAATGTTATTTTCTGTTGGCTGGACCGGCTTTTTATGGGAGTTGACGATGAAAACAATAGGTTTATTGGGTGGAATGAGTTGGGAATCGACCGTTCTTTATTACCAGCTTCTCAATGAGGGGGTGCGGGAGCGGCTTGGTGGTCTCCATTCGGCAAAGATTTTGCTGCACAGCGTCGATTTTGCCGAAATTGAACAATATCAAGTCAATGGCCAATGGCAACAGGCGGGGAAGAAACTTGCCGATGCTGCGCTGGGACTGGAACGATCCGGCGCGGATATGGTTTTGATCGGTACCAATTTGATGCATAAAGTGGCACCACTGGTTGAATCGCCGATTAAGATTCCTCTGCTGCATATTGCCGATGCCACTGGCAGTGCAATCAAATCTCAGGGGCTGGAAAAAGTTGGTCTACTTGGAACACGTTATATAATGGAAGAAGATTTTTATCGGCAGCGGCTGCTGGACAACTTTGATCTGGACGTTATTTTCCCCGATTCAGGCGATCGGGAATACATCCATCAGGTTATCTTCGATGAATTATGTCGGGGGAAATTCAGCCCTGAATCACGACAAAACTATCTCGCAATTATGAATAAGTTGCGTGACAGGGGAGCTGAAGGGGTGATTCTTGGTTGTACCGAGATCCCGCTGCTGGTTCATCAGGACGATACCGACCTACCGTTGTTTAATACCGCCGCATTGCATGCTCAATACGCCTTGGAACATGCTTTTGCTGAGTCATTGTAGTCACAGTGCCACTGAGACACAGAGGTGGCAGGGCTATAAACTGTGCTTTCACCTTTTTATCAGAAATGTTCTCTGCTGTTTTTCGGCAAAATCGAATTGGTGGGTCACTTTCCAGGTGACGAACAGTCTGAACCAGGACGCATGCAGGAAAAAAATGGCGACTATCGTCGCTACAATGGCCCAGAAAAGGCCACCTGATCCCTGATAGTAGAAATGAAATTTCCGTTGAATGAGATTATCGCCAAGCTTGAGCAAAAAACCGTACAAAACACCGGAGAGAGAAGCTCGTAATAGCATCCGTAAAATAATGGTGTACCTGATCTGTCCCGGTTTGGCTTTGTTGGCCAGTCGTTTCCAGCGGGTCATCAACAGGCCGTGCAGGCAGAAGGTTATCGCCAGCCCACTGTCCAGAGTGCGCAAAATCAGGTAGCCGGAGAGGGCCCCCCAGGTGAGGGCGATAATGGTGGTGTCGAGGTTCAAGGTCGTTTCCTTCAGGGTTACCTATCTAGCAGGTGCGTCAGTAAGCACACTTTAAGGTGCGAACTGAAAGCAAAACGGCAACAAGGCTATGAGGTCAATTAATCCCCCAATGATTCTGCCAGGATAAGGGTTGTCCGGCAATTGCTGACATCTCCATTTACTAACGATCAAAAGACATGCTTATCTGGCCTGCATGCAGATTTTTTCGTTGCCAAATTCGATGCTGTCGCCTGCAACAATCTTTTTCCGTTTCTGGGTTTCTATTGCGCCGTTGACCAGAATTTGTCCTGCGGCAATAACCGCTTTTGCCTCACCGCCGCTGGATACCATCCCTTCAATTTTCAGAACCTTGTAGAGTTCGATAAACTCACGTCCTGCCAGATTAAATTCTGCCATCACTGTTCCTTTTGCGTTGGGAAGGTTTTTTAATTTTGTGGTTTTTTGTTGCAATCCAGACAGCATGACGATAGCCACCTTTTCCGGGTCTTTCGCAGCGGACCGCAAATCCAGCTGAGGCGAGACGATTTTCAAAAGGAGCATCCCGATTTTCACCCCAGATGGCAAAGGTTCCGCCGGGCTTGAGAGCGGCATGGGCGTTCGCGATGGCGCGGCTGCCATAGAGCGGGTCGTGCTGCTGATCGGTCAGTGGGTGAGGGCCACGATAAAGGTCGAGGATAATCGCATCAAAGCTTGCACTGGGTGATTTGTGGATCAGTTCTGCAACATCGGTAATTTCAACCGTGACCCGTGAATCGCCGGCAGCTCCACCAGTCAATTCAGAGAGCAGCCCGAGGCACCACTCGTGAATTTCAGGGTTGAGTTCAGCAACAATAACCTGGGCGGCATCGGGGAGCGCATCAAGCACCGTGCGTAGGGTGATCCCCATTCCTAAGCCACCAACCAGAACCCGCGGGGCAGGGTGTTGCTGTAAACTTTGGCAGCCAAGCTTTCCGAGGGCAATTTCGGAGCGCTGGGCTTTGCTGTTCATCAACACCTGAGAGCCGACGGTGATGAGGTAGTCCCCTTTGCCACGCTGCCGCAGCTCAAGAATGCCTTCATCTGCCGTTGTAAATTGATCGAGTACTTTCCAGGGGAGAGCCATGACTATTTCCTGCAATAAATGCAACCATTCTCATAACAGATACTCACAGATCGGGTAGAAATAATGGTTGTCAGTTGCTTCAAGCAGACAAAAGACCTGCCATTTATGCAGCGTGGGTTACGCTGTGGACGGCGCGGAGCCATAACCAGAGAGGCAGGTCATGAAAAACAGTATCACATTTATCGGCCCCGACGTGTACAAAATTCCATCGATGATCCACAACCCTAGCAACGGCAATTAATGATTTGTCTTTACGAGCCATAGGGATCCCTTGCTGTGGATGAATAAAATACGGTGTTTTTCTTCCCGGAATGCGCTGTAAATGATTGACTTACAGATTTATTTTGACTAGGTTCTTCGGTTAATTATTCCCCTCCCTTTGTTGAAGGAGCAGTCATGCAAGATGCTGAAATCCCCGTAGGTTTAACGTTTGATGATGTTCTTCTGGTGCCCGCGCACTCACTGGCCTTGCCAAAAGATGTCGATCTGTCCACGCGATTGACAAGAACGATTACCCTGAACATACCGTTACTTTCTGCAGCAATGGATACCGTGACCGAATCACGTACGGCGATTGCTATGGCTCGCGAGGGAGGGATGGGGATTATTCATAAAAATATGAGTGCTCAATCCCAGGCGACCGAGGTCGATCAGGTCAAAAAATCGGAGAGCGGGATGATTGTCGATCCGATCACGATGGATCCTGATCAAAAGATATTTGAGGCCCTGGAGGTGATGAAAACATATCGTATTTCCGGAGTTCCGGTGACAAAAAATGGCAAACTGGTCGGGATTATGACGAACCGGGATCTACGTTTCGAGACCAATCTGACGCAACCGATTGCCAATGTCATGACCAAGGATAAGCTGGTTACAGTTCCTCCGGGAACAACGTTGGAAGAGGCCAAGCATCATCTCCATGAGCATCGGATTGAAAAACTTCTGGTTGTTGATGATGACTATGCCCTCAAAGGTCTGATTACCATCAAGGACATTGAAAAAGTCCGAAAATATCCCAATGCGTGCAAAGACAATCTCGGCCGACTGCGGGTTGGTGCTGCCGTTGGTGTTGGTGCTGATCTCGAGGAGCGTGCTGCTGCACTGGTTGATGCAGGTGTCGATCTGTTGGTCGTCGATACGGCGCATGGGCACAGTCAGGGGGTTATTGATACGATTTCTCAACTACGCAAGACTTACCCGGAGGCTCAGTTGATGGCGGGCAATATTGCAACCGGTGCTGCGGCAAAGGCATTGATTGATGTTGGTGTTGATGCCGTTAAGGTTGGTATCGGTCCAGGGTCGATCTGTACAACTCGGGTGGTTGCCGGAGTCGGGATGCCTCAAGTGACAGCAATTCAGCATGTTGCCAAGGTGGCACACGCTGCTGGTATCCCGCTGGTCGCCGATGGTGGCATCAAATTTTCTGGTGAATTACCCAAGGCGATAGTGGCCGGTGCCGATATTATCATGATTGGTTCCTTGTTTGCCGGGACCGAAGAATCCCCCGGCGAAACTATTCTGTATCAGGGGCGTACCTATAAATCCTATCGTGGCATGGGGAGTATGACGGCGATGAAGCAGGGGAGCAAGGATCGCTACTTTCAGAGTGGAGAGCAGGATGTCAAACTGGTTCCCGAAGGGATTGAGGGACGGGTTCCGTATCGTGGCCCACTCTCCGATAATATCCATCAGTTGATCGGAGGTTTACGCTCAGGTATGGGGTATACGGGTTGCAGAACGATCCCGGAATTACAGCAGAACGGTGAGTTCGTCCGTATTACGAACGCCGGCCTGCGTGAATCGCATGTCCATGATGTCATCATCACTCAAGAAGCACCTAACTACCGCATTGAACGGAGCGGCTGAAAATATGTCCGATATTTATAGTGATAAAATTTTAATACTGGATTTCGGCTCCCAGTATACCCAACTGATTGCCCGGCGGGTGCGTGAATGTCACGTTTACTGCGAACTGCATCCCTTCGATATGGCACTGAGTGAAATTAAAGAATTTCAGCCCAGCGGAATCATTCTCTCTGGTGGCCCTAAGTCGGTTTACGAAGAGGGAGCTCCGGCGATCGTCGAAGAGTTGTTTGAGTTGGGGGTGCCGGTGTTGGGCCTTTGCTATGGTATGCAATTGATGAGTCGGCATTTTGGTGGTGAAGTCGTTCCGGCAGGTAAGCGGGAGTATGGACATGCTGAATTGCTGAGCCAAGGACAACCGGGGCCACTGTTTGATGGTTTCTTTAGTGATGGAACCAGCTCGGTCTGGATGAGTCATGGTGATCACGTTGAAACAATGCCACAGGGTTTTGAGATTGTAGCAAAAACGGCAAATGCTCCAGTTTGTGCGATTCAGAATGTTGAACGAAATTTGTATGGCGTTCAATTTCATCCGGAAGTTAACCATACCTTGCATGGCCAATTGTTGATTAACACATTTGTGCGTAAGGTTTGTGGTTGTCCTGGTCAATGGACTCCAGGGCAGATTGTCGCTGATGCGATTGTGCGGATTCGTGAACAGGTTGGTAACGATCAGGTGATTCTGGGACTTTCTGGTGGTGTCGATTCTTCGGTTGCTGCGGCTCTGATTCATCGGGCCATCGGTGAACAGCTCCACTGTGTTTTTGTCGATAATGGCCTGCTGAGACTTGATGAAGGGGATCAGGTCATGTCGATCTTTGCCAGCAATATGGGTGTCAAAGTGACCCGGGTCAATGCCCAGAAGCGATTTTATACGGCCCTTTCCGGAGTCCACGATCCTGAACAGAAACGTAAAATTATTGGCAATTTGTTTGTCGATATTTTTGAGGAAGAATCGAAACAGGTCTCCCAGGCAAAGTGGCTGGCACAGGGAACCATCTACCCTGATGTTATTGAATCTGCCGGGGCTAAAACTGGTAAAGCACACAATATCAAAAGCCATCACAATGTCGGTGGTTTACCCGACTATATGACATTAAAACTGCTGGAACCATTGAGTGAACTGTTTAAAGATGAAGTTCGGGCGATAGGTGAAGAGCTTGGCTTGCCGCACTCGATGGTCTGGCGACATCCATTTCCCGGTCCGGGCCTTGGTGTTCGCATTCTTGGTGAAGTTAAGGAGGACTATTGCGATATTTTACGCCGTGCTGATGCCATTTATATCGATGAGCTTTATCAAAGTGGTCACTACCATAAAATCAGTCAGGCTTTTGCCGTTTTTTTGCCGGTGAAGTCGGTCGGTGTTATGGGGGATGGCCGAACTTATGAATATGTGATTGCCTTGCGTGCTGTTGAAACCAAAGATTTTATGACTGCGGGTTGGTATCCCATGCCCTATGAGGATCTGGCGCGTATCAGCAATCGGATTATCAATGAGGTCAAGGGGATTAATCGCGTCACGTATGATATTTCGAGTAAACCTCCCGCCACTATTGAGTGGGAATAATTATGCTTGAAATTAAAGGCCGTCTGATGATTCAAGGCGGCCTTTTCATTTGTCGCTAATCTAACAATATCTGTGGAGTGAACCCCATTCTAACCGCTCCCCAATGGCGACCATCGATATGAATTGGCAGTGAAAGATCGCTGAGAATCTCTCCGGTATCACGCATATAGGTTTGCAACAGGAAGTTCTCGGTGTTTTGTGCACTGCGAAAACCGGTGGGGTCGTTGAATATTCTTTTGTCGCGGCTGCCAGAAACATCCAGTTCCGGATCTCCGGTTAAGGGTTTGGAAAAGACACTATTGTGGGTCGGCCCATAACCGTTGACATCGACACAGATCGCAAAAATTCCTGAAGGCATCTGGCTGAGGATCTGATCGTAGATTGGCTGGAAATTCTGTGCAAACTGTTGGTCATAGCAGGTCGAATATTTGGTTGGATTGGTGTTGGGGATTTCCTGATAGTTGGTGTCAAAAACATTGACCCCTTGTTGAGACATTTGACCGATGTTTGCTGCCATTTTATTACGAAAGGTTCGGCCTAAATCAAGAATCTGCTCAAAAGCCCCTTCTCCGGTCGTAAACTTGGCGACCAGTTGTTGCAGTGCTTCGCTTGTTGTTTGCAGATCAACGGCAATCTGTTCTGAAGAGGTGGTACGTTCACCAACAACAGTACTGAGATCGCGGATATTTGAGACTTGACTGTGGGTTTCAGTATTGGTCGCTGAAATCTCTTCGACAGAGGCTGTAATTTGAGTCAGCAAACCATGATTGTCATCAAATTCTTTGATGAGCCCTCCGTAATTATCACAGGCTGTTTGTGAGACGCCCATCGTCTGTTCTGCGGCTTTATTGATTTTATTTGCTTCAGCAAGTGCATCATCGATACTGCTGAGCATATCGGTAATCTGGTCGGCAATCTGCTCACTGGCGTTATTTGCTTCCTCAGATAATTTTTTGACTTCACTGGCAACAACAGAAAAGCCTTTACCTGCTTCCCCGGCACGAGCCGCTTCAACGGCGGCATTGAGTGATAAAAGTCCGGTCTGAAATGAAATCCCCTGAATCGTAGAAATAATTTTGCCAATGTCGCGGGATTTATCGCCCATGATTTGGATCGTTTGATCATGCTGCTGAATCTGCTCGAGCATTTGTTCCATGTTCTGGTTGACAGACTGTAATTCTGTAAGGGATTTACGGGCAGAATTGAGACTTTCGGAGTTGGATGCTGCGATGTGTTGAGCATTATCTGAAATATTTCCCAATGTCTCGGTTGCTTCGGCACTGTTAGCGAAGACGACAGCGGAAAGTTCCCCCTGACTGATTGCTTTGTTTGATGCTTCTTTCGCATGGTTAACGACAGTTGTTGAGCCAATGGCAACGTTGATCCCCATCTTGCGCAGGCTGTGAACTGTTCCACGAAGCTGATCGAGGAATAAATTATAATTATTGGCAAGATCGTGAAACTCGTCGTGGGATGACGATTGTAGACGGTTAGTCAGATTCATGTCCCCACGACTCATCTCGTTAAGTTGACTGGTGAGGTTACGAACCGGTCTGACAAACAGGTAGCGTAAAAAAAGGAGTGTTCCAATTGAGGCAAAAATGGATATCAGGAACAGTGTGCTGGTTTGCCAGACAGCACGATCTATAATGGTATTAAGCAAGTCAGGCGGTGGTTTGTCTGCCGAAGTGAGAATCTCGCGGATAGCACCGATGTTGAGATAGATACTGGCAAATAATAGTGTCTGTAATGCAAGTAAAAATGTAATATTGCCGATCAACTTGCGCATCAAGGTATTGAACAAGTTTTGTTCCAGGCTGGCGTAGATGGAGCGAAAAAATAACATAAAAATTCCCTGTGGCTGACTGGCAACCAGTCATAAAAAATAAAACGAAGTTATGTATTTAGTTTAGATAATAAGAATAAGCTAACACATGTCAAGTTTTTTAATTTTTTTGTGCCGGAATGGAGTGTTGTTGGAAGATAAGGACGGGGGAAGAATTTGGCCCATTTGTAGCTGAAGTTGAGCTACTCTGTTTGCTTGAGACGTTTTGCCAGGGCTGCAAAAGGGGAGTGGGAGAGGGAACCATCCCCTTGTTGGTTGGTGGAACCGACCTCTGAGCGTTCTTCCTGAACCCCACGAGTGTGTTCGTGGTCATGACAGTAAACACAGAGGAGTTCCCAGTTGCTGCCGTCTGGCGGATTGTTATCGTGATTGTGATCGATATGGTGAACTGTCAGCTCGCGGATTTTCTGCCCTTCAAAGTCGCGGCCACAGCGTCCACAGACATGGGGAAATAGTTTCAGGGCCTGTTCACGGTAGCCAGATTGACGTTGCTTTTCTGCACTGCGCATGTCAGCGACCAGTTGAGACCGTTTTTCGTCGGTCATTTTTTTTCTGTCGATTGCCATACTTAACTTATCCAGACACGTTTGTGGTCCGTCACAAAAAGCCCCGGCTTGCACCAAGGCTTTTTGTGACGCGATCAATAAATTTTTTATCCGATTGCTTCCATCCCCTCCATCGCCTCACGCAAAACCTCACCAACTTCTTCAACCAGGGTGCTGCGGATTTCGGCGTTGACGGCCACCAGAAGTTGGTTATCGACACCGTTATTTTTTAAATTCAAACCTTTACCGATCACATCGGTATCCACTTTGCTCATGAAATCCTGCAGCAATGGCACACAATCGTGAGCAAACAGGTAGCAACCATACTCGGCGGTATCGGAGATGACCTTGTTCATTTCATAGAGTTTCTTTTTAGCGATAACGTTAGCGATCAGCGGTGTCTCATGCAGTGATTCGTAGTAGGCCGATTCCGGTTGCATGCCGGCATCCACCATCGTGTCGAAAGCCAGTTCAACACCGGCTTTAACCATGGCAACCATCAGGATACCGTTATCGAAATACTCCTGCTCGGGGATTTCTGCCTGCTGGGCTTCTGCTTGTTCAAAGGGCTCGTTGTTGGTCTCTTCGCGCCAGCGTAGCAAGTCGACATCGTTATTGGCCCAGTCTTTCATCATGGTCTGAGAAAACTTTCCGGAGAGGATATTGTCCATGTGTCTCTCAAACAGTGGGGTCATGATCTCTTTCAGCTCTTCGGCCAGATCGTAGGCAACCAGTTTTGCCGGGTTGGAGAGACGATCCATCATGTTGGTGATACCGCCGTGTTTGAGCGCTTCAGTGACGGTTTCCCAACCATATTGAATCAATTTTGTGGCATAGCCGGATTCGATACCCGATGCGACCATTTTGTTGTAGAGGAGAATCGAGCCGGTCTGCAGCACGCCGCAGAGGATGGTTTGCTCGCCCATCAGATCTGATTTGACTTCAGCAGTAAATGAAGAGAACAGGACACCGGCACGATCACCTCCGGTACCACAGCAGTAGGCCTTGGCAATATCAAGGCCATCACCATTGGGGTCGTTCTCCCCGTGGACGGCAATCAGGGTTGGAACGCCGAATCCACGTAGATACTCGGCGCGTACTTCGGAGCCGGGCGATTTCGGTGCAACCATGATGACGGTGATGTCATCGCGGATCTGCATCCCTTCTTCAACAATATTGAAGCCATGAGAGTAGGAGAGGCAGGCCCCTTTTTTCATCAGCGGCATCACATGATTGACAATCGGAGTATGGTATTTATCCGGAGTCAGGTTCAGAACCAAATCGCCCTGAGGAACCATCTCTTCGATAGACGCGAACTCGAAGTTGTTCAAAGTGGCGTTTTCCCAGGAGATATGCTTCTCGTCAATTTCAACCTGGCGAATAGCGTAGGAAACGTCCAGGCCGCTGTCACGCATATTGAGGCCCTGGTTGAGACCCTGAGCACCGCAACCGACGATAACGATTTTTTTCCCTTTGAGATACTCAACACCGTTGAACTCATTACTGTCCATGAAGCGACAGTTGCTGAGTTCTTCTATTTGACGACGAAATGGCAGTGAATTGAAATAGTTCTGACCCATAATGTTTCTCCTTTATGTGTGTGAAGTTTTATATCGCACTGTGATGATCTGTGAGATTGTTGTGCATACTAGGCTTATCTTGTCGTTGCGTAAATTGATTTATTGTGTATATTGTGTTGCGCACATCGAAATATTTTATGGAGGCTTTTATGGATATCCGGGAGCTCGAAATTTTCTTGACAACCGCCGAATTGCTCCATTTCGGGCGTGCCAGTCAGGCTTGTAACTTAAGTCCTTCAGCGTTGACCCGAACGATTCAAAGGCTGGAAGATCAACTGGGACAAACTCTGTTTGCTCGGGATAATCGAACTGTTCAACTGTCACCAGCGGGCGAACAGTTTTGTAGTTACGCCCGGCAAGCCGTACTCGATTTTAAAAGTTTTCAGGATTCGTTGTCTGGCCGTCAGAAGTTTGTCGGAACCCTTTCTCTTTATGCATCGATAACAGCCGTCTACAGTCTACTTCCCGATCTTCTGGAGGGGTACAGGAAAGCGTATCCGGAGGTGCAATTGGAACTACGTACCGGCGCCGCAGAAAAAGCGGTGCCGCAGATAGAATCGGGAGAAATTGATATTGCCGTTGCCGCTCTACCGGATCGACGCAGTGCTGGAGTCGAATTTCTGCCGATCATGACGACACCGCTGATTTTTATTGCCGCAAAACAATTCGCTGCTTCAATCCGGCAGGATGAAGAGAGTCGGTTCGATTTAACCCGGGTTCCCCTGGTTCTTCCCCAGTCGGGATTATCCCGGCGGCGGCTGGATAAGTGGTTGAGTACGCACAGAATGACTCCGAATATCAGCACTGAAGTGTCTGGTAACGAAGCGATTATTCCGATGGTTCACCTTGGCTGTGGAGTCGGCATTGTTCCACAACTGGTTCTCGAACGCAGCCCATTTCGTGATGATGTGGTTATCCTTGACAGAATGCCACAACTGGAACCCTATGTCGTTGGTCTCTGTTCCAGCAAGCGTAATCTGCAAAAGGCCCCAGTAAAAGCTTTCTGGCAGTTGGCTGAGAATCAGTCTGGTGAGTAAACCCGGGACTGTCCCCAGTTTCATCGGGGGCTGTCCCGGGTTTACAGGTTTGAAACTACAACGGATCGCACCGCAAAAGCCTGGTTACGTTTAATTCTCACCCAATATTTCCAGGATTTCCCCTTCAGAAGGGAATTCACCAGTTGCCTTTTTCGAATAAATCAAGTTTTTATCAACGACAACTTCAAAGACTCCGCCACCAGAAGGGATTAGTTCTACTTTTACGGAGAATTGTTTTTCTATTTTGTCTGCCAAACTGACAGCGCGAGGGCGGTAGCCTCACTGATTACAATATTCAATGCTGATTTTCACTTGTATGTCCTTCAAATAAATAGATCACGCTGCTTATTCGGGACTGTCCCCGCATGGGGGCTGTCCCAAGAATAACCGACACCGTTGTTTTTTAGCCAAAAAGATTTCCAGTCGTATCGATCTGCTGTGTTCGCAATTCCTCAGCCTCTTTCTGGAGCAGAGCAGACACTTTTTCCTTATTCATCTTGCCGATTTTTTTCATCAGATCAAAAGAAACATGTTCGAAGTTATACCGGGATTCTAGATCTTCAACAATCTTGATCCAGAGTTGTGCCGTCATCTGGGCATCTTCAAGTGCCCGGTGAAAATGACTGTTTATGGCAATCCCTTTGTAGCGCACCAGGGTTTCCAGCTTATAGTTGATGACATCTGGATAAAGTCTTTTTGCAACCTGCAGGGTGCAACCGAAGTTCAACGGGCGTTTTTTGCCAAAGTGTCCCAGCTCTGTTTCCAGAAATGACCTGTCAAATGAAGCATTATGTGCCACCAGTGGGTGAGTGTCGATAAACTTGACAAATTTTTCCATGACCTCCGGTGCTGATGGTGCTTCACTGAGCATCGTATTAGTAATTCCGGTAATGGTTTCTATTTCGCGGCTGACGAAAAAACCTGGATTAATCAGGCTCTGGAACCGATCAACAATGTCTTGATTACGCAGTAATACCGCCCCGATCTCAATAACCCGATCACCATTATCCGGATAGAGTCCCGTGGTTTCAAAATCGAGGACAATGATGGTTTCTGATTGATTGAATGCGTTCAATATTGGCTCCTTGTTGATAAGTTTTATATCGTTATTCGATTTTCCTCAACCCGCAGTCTGGTGTCAACAGTTGTAATCGACAATTTATAGATTGTGTAGATATTGGGGCCGTGTAAATAATTTCGACACTAAAAGGGATTGTGAAGTCGCCACAACCCGTTAATCTGGGGAAGTTACAGTTGTATCCGAACCTTAAGAACCAGCGTAGCGTTGTCAATGGACGAGGATGTTATCAGCAAAACCGGGACTGTCCCCAGCCACACCGGGGGCTGTCCCAGGCTTTTGCGGCGCGAACCACTGAAGGTCAATAGATGAAAATAAGCAGGGGAAACACTGTGGGGCAGGTGGACTGCTATGACTGCGGAATACTACCATGTTCTTAGATGTTAAGTGCCAGCACATCGTAGACAAAAAAATGTGCCAGGACATCGTTTACAAAATAGATCTCTGACAATCGAATAGCCACCCTTTATTCTTCTGAGCATTTCCACTGTGGAGGTGCTCATGAATGAAGAAGAAAAACTACGTATCT
>LLYT01000073.1 GCA_002049545.1 Deltaproteobacteria bacterium tcs-42
GCTGCAACATGGGCGGGGTACAGGTGCAATTATGTTGAGGATCGCCGAGAAAGCCACAGGGACAGGGATTCATGGCGGCAACCAGCATGAAATTTGCGGGATAGGTGAGGCTCAGGGCGGCTCTGCTGATGCTCACCTGACCATCTTCGAGGGGCTGGCGCAACATTTCGAGGACATTTTTTTTGAACTCGGGGAATTCATCTAAAAACAGAATCCCACGATGGGCTAAAGAAACTTCCCCCGGGCGTGGGTAGCTGCCGCCGCCAATCAGTCCTGCATCTGAAATTGTGTGGTGGGGGAATCTGAACGGGCGTTGTCGAACCAGGGCATTCTTGCGCGCGAGGAGTCCGGCAACCGAATGGATTTTGGTGGTTTCGAGTGCTTCCTCAAAAGAAAAGTCGGGGAGGATGGTTGGCAGCCGTCGTGCCAGCATGGTTTTGCCGCTCCCTGGAGGGCCTGCCATCAAGATATTATGCGATCCGGCTGCTGCAACTTCAAGGGCTCGCTTGACATGTTCCTGTCCGCGCACTTCGGCAAAATCATCGCCTTCGGTTGCAATCTGTTGATCGAGGATATCGTCGGCTGCCTGATAGGGGGCAAATTGCTGCTCTCCATTGATCAGTGCAACGGCTTCACCCAGATCGCTGACAGCGTAGACTTCTGGACCGGCAACGATCGCCCCCTCTTCGGCATTATCGGGTGGAACCAGCAACGCATGTTCACCCCAATTGCGAGCTGCTACGGCAATTGGCAAAACCCCACGGACGGGTTTGATTTTCCCGTCGAGAGAGAGTTCGCCAAGGAGAATATAGTTTTTGAGATGGTCTGCATTGACGATCCCGGTTGCACAAAGGAGGCCGATAGCAATCGGAAGGTCGAAAATGGTGCCATCTTTACGGATATCCGCGGGGGCGAGGTTGATGGTGATGCGCTTGGCGGGAAAATCGTATCCGGAGTTCTTGATCGCTGACTTGACGCGATCTTTGCTTTCTTTGACGGCACCCTCGGGCAGGCCGACAGTGGAAAATTGCGGCAGCCCCTGGGCAATATCGACCTCCACCTCGACCGGGTAAGCATCGATCCCAATCAGCGCTCCTGAAATAGCTTTTGCGAGCATTCCCCCTCCCCTGTATGTCGGTTGTTCAGGCTGAAATTGGCCAGCCATGGACTGGTGAATTTATTTTTACTGTTCTAATTCGGTGATATGTTTTTCCGCCATAAGTGCTGCAACCGCCCCGTCACCAACGGCAGTGGAAACCTGCCTGAGAATGGTTGTCCGATTGTCTCCGGCAACGTAAATTCCCGGAACGTTGGTTTGAGTGTCCTCTCCTGCCTTGACGAAGCCATCTTCGGTCAAATCAACTAAGCCTTTGATGAAACCGGTGGTTGGTGTCACGCCAACCGCAACAAACATTCCCTGGATTTCAATTTGACGGGTTTCTCCGGTCAGGGTGTCCTTCAGGATTGCTCCGGTTAAACCACTGGTGTCAGACTCAAAGCTGTCAACGACAGAATTCCAGGCAATCTCTATTTTCTCATTGGCCTTGACTCTATCCTGGAGGATTGGCGTGCCACGCAGTTGATCACGACGATGAACCAATATCACCTTACTGGCAAAACGGGTCAAGAACAACGCTTCTTCGAGAGCTGTATCACCCCCGCCGATCACCGCAATGGGAACCTCACGGAAAAAAGCACCGTCACAGGTTGCACAATAGGAAACTCCCTTGCCAACCAGAGGCTCTTCACCCTTAGTGCCCAGTTTTCTTGGGATAGCACCCGTTGCAATAATGACGGCTTTGCAGGTCATTTCTTCGCCATCGACGATCAGGGTTTTGGTCTCTCCATTATCAATAATTTGTTCAACGGTACCGGTATCGGTTTCGAGGCCAAATTCGACACAATGCTCTTGAAAGCGCATCATCAGTTCCGGCCCCTCGATGCCACCCGGATATCCCGGCCAGTTTTCTACTGTGGTGGTGGTCATCATCTGCCCGCCCATGATGGCTTTTTCCAGCAATAGGGTCTTCAGGTTTGCACGGGACGCGTAAAGGCCAGCTGTCATGCCTGCTGGACCACCCCCGACAATAATAACATCATATTCTGTATTGCTCATTCTTGAAGCTCCGATCTAAAAAAACGGGTAAAAAAGTTAATGATTTATATCTGAAAATCGGGTGAGCGAAAACCCCGCTTTCAGATTATATATGAATATATAAATGTTTTAGAAAACTTGCAATCCACTTTCTACATCGGATTTATATTCGAAGTCAAATTTCAGCGTTTCGGGGAATTGATCGATTTCTTGAGTTTTCAAAGTGACGCAGGTAGTATGAATTTCGATGGGAAGAGGAGTTGTCGTGTTGAAAATGGTGAAATATTTTTTGTGGGTTGTGGTCCTTGTTGCCCTGGCCCTTAGTTTCGATCAACTGATGCTCAAACTCCCTTTGCACGCCCCGGGGCTGAAGCAGACACAACAGTTTTATGTCGATTTCCGGACGCGGCTGGTCGGATTGACCAAAAGCGCGCCAGCGCCATCGCCGGCGGCCATCGAAGCAGTGATTGAAAAAGCCGCAACAGCTCCGGAGCAGCCCGCCAAAAAGCCAACCCGTTATCTCTATGTCGACAACAGTGGCACTTTGCAGTTTGCCGACAGTCTACAGCAAGTCCCAAGTCAATATCGCAAGGATGCACAACCGCTGGCTGAATAGCACTTGAAAATTTGCCATTTTTATTGTTTCAGCACGCTGGGTTAAAATCATGTTCTTTCAGTCCAAGCCTTTCAGGATGTCCTGGGGAAGGTGATCGGCAAAGTACGACAGCCTCCTAAGGTGTGCCGTAAATATCTGCCCGCCGGTCATTTAGAATATCGATTTTTTTGCGGTAGTTATCCATTTCAGAAAAATCAAAATTTGCCACCAGTTCGATATCTTCCTCTGCGGCTATTTGTAAAACATTCCCGAGGGGTGAAACCAATTGACTTAAGCCGCAAAAATCGAGTTTCCCCTGAACACGACAACAGTTAGTTGCAATGACGAACAGTTGATTCTCTATCGCCCGGGCACGGACCATGGTTTTCCAGTGTTCCTGACGCGGCTTTGGCCATTCGGCGGGAATGCAGATAATTTCGGCACCTTCCAGTGCCAGTTTGCGAAACAATTCGGGAAAACGGAGATCGTAACAGATGGCCACCCCCAATCGACCGACCGAAGTATCGACAACCAGACTGTGATTTCCGGCACCGAGAAACTCATCTTCGCGCATTGTTGAGAACAGGTGAAGCTTACGGTAGCTGCCAACTATCTCCCCCCGGTCTATGACATAGGCGGTATTATAAATAGTGCCATCGACGAGTTCCGGCAGGCTGCCAACGGTGACCAGGTCAAGTTTGCGGCATTGGTTTTGGAGCGCCTGTAACACCCGCGGGGTTTCCTGGGCCAATGCATGAAGATTGCGGTAATCGTAACCACAGCTCCACATCTCGGGTAATACCGCCAATTGAGCTCCCTGTTGGGCGACTCGCTGCAAGGCGGCAATGGACGTATCGAGGTTGGTATCGATAGACCCGGGAACAATGTTGAATTGGATTGAGGCACAGACTAGTTGTTTCATTTTGGCTCCATTTTTAGCGAAATGCGAAACATCGTTCTACCTCTTGAGGCCATACAGCGAGCCACTTTGTTGCAATGTTTCTTTACCGGTAAAAAACTGTGAAAAGAAAAAGAGGATGTCATATTTTTTATTGTTTTTCCCTGCTGTCCGTGTATACTGTGTACGATTTTTTTTAACAAATAGCTCATTATTCAGGGAAGACACATCTTCCGTACGAGAGTATTTTATACCTGTTTGACTGTCTTGTAAATCGGTAGCAAAACTTGAAAATATCATATGGTTCTGTCTGTCGCGCGGTCCTCCGACTCAGCTGACGGACATTGTATCAGTTGACATACGGAATGGTTCACAACCCTTTTTAGAAAGTGCACTAACATGATCAAAATCAGTAAGGGCCTGGATTTGCCGATTACCGGCAGTCCGGAACAGACAATCTCTGACGGCGCAACGGTTTCCACCGTTGCAGTACTTGGTCCAGATTATGTCGGCATGAGGCCAAGCATGAGTGTAAAGGTTGGTGATCAAGTCAAGCTTGGACAACAACTATTTACCGACAAAAAAACGGCCGGAGTCAAATACACGGCCCCTGGCAGCGGTGAAGTCGTTGCCGTAAATCGTGGACAGCGGCGTGTCCTACAATCGGTTGTTATCAAGCTCAATGGCACTGATGCTGAAAGCTTCGACTCCTTTTCCGAGGCAGAGCTCGAAACCCTGGATCGCGATAAAGTGGTTAGCAACCTGGTTGATTCCGGGCTTTGGACGACCTTGCGAACTCGTCCGTTCAGCAAGGTTCCCGAGATTGAGAGTACGCCGCGGTCGATTTTTGTCACTGCTATGGACACCAATCCTCTGGCGGCCAACGCAGAATTGATTATCAAAGAGGAGGAGCAGGCGTTCACAAATGGCCTTAAAGTTCTCACCCGCCTGACAGAGGGAAAAGTTTTTGTCTGTCAGAAGCCGGGTGTGACCCTCCCCAGCGTCAATGGTACCAGCAAAGAAGAATTTGATGGCCCCCATCCAGCGGGACTGGCTGGCACCCACATCCATTTTCTTGATCCGGTCAGTGAAGGGAAAACCGTCTGGTCAATCAATTATCAGGATGTGATTGCTTTTGGTAAATTTTTCATCTCCGGGCAAATCCCGACCGGGCGTATTATCGCTCTGGGTGGACCTGGCGCTAAAAATCCACGTTTGATACGTACCCGTGTTGGAGCCTCTCTCGAAGAGCTACTCGCTGACGAACTTAATTCCGGCGAGCAGCGAGTGGTCTCCGGTTCCGTTCTTGATGGGACGACAGCTGAGGGGGTGATGGCTTTTCTCGGTCGCTATCATCTGCAAGTTTCGGTATTGCCTGAAAAGCGCGAAAGGGAATTTCTTGCTTCAATGACAGCTGGGGGAGATAGGTTCTCGATCAAACGGGCATTTTTATCGGCATTCACTGGCGGACCATCCATGCCAATGAACACCAGTCAGTACGGAAGCAAGGGGAGCGTTCTGGCCATTGGTTCCTTTGAAAAAGTGTTGCCACTGGACGTGCTGCCAAACTTTCTACTGCTGAGCCTGGCAGCTGGAGATACAGATCAAGCTCAGGATCTTGGTTGTCTGGAACTGGCGGAAGAGGATCTGGCCTTATGTAACTATGTCTGTGCCGGTAAAAATGATTACGGCATCATGTTGCGTGACGCACTCACCACCATTGAGAAAGAGGGATAACGACTGTGAACTTATTCGATACGTTGAAAGAAGCGGTCAATGCTTCGCTCTACTCACCCGCCGATGTGACCACTGGTTCTGTTCACGTACGTGACAGTATCAACCACAAACGGGTCATGAGTATCATTATGCTGGCATTGCTGCCCTGCATCCTGATGGCTATGTGGAATAGCGGATATCAGGCCAATCTAACCCTGAATCAGATGTTGGCAGCCGGCCAGATCGACGTCTTGCCGGGGCTCAGCGACAGCACTTCAATCTGTGCCAATCTCACCAAGGGGCTTTGGATTTTCCTTCCCATGTTGATTGTAGTCATGGTGACCCAGGCTTTCTGGGCGGCACTATTTGCTTCAATGCGGAAAAAAAGCATCACGGCGGGATTTCTGGTGACGTCGTTCCTGATCGTCTTGCTGATGCCCCCAACCGCACCACTGTGGCAGATTGCTATTGCCACCTCCTTTGGCGTGGTGATAGGTCGTGAGATTTTTGGTGGCATCGGGATGAACTTCTTAAATCCAGCATTGGTTTCCTGGGTTTTTATGTCTCTGGCATATTCGGGATCGATGGCTGGAGATGCTGTCTGGACGGCTGTTGATGGTTATGCCGGTGCAACACCATTAGCTATGGCTCTCAACGATGGAGTTGCTAGCCTGGCTGCACAGGGTGTTTCCTGGCAAGCGGCGTTTCTGGGGACAATTCCCGGAACCCTGGGTGAAACTTCAGCCCTCGCCTGTCTGTTTGGAGCTGCGGTCCTGCTTGTGACCGGGATCGCGTCTTGGCGTGTCATTACTTCAACCCTGCTCGGGGTTATCGGGATCTCCTCAGTCCTTTGCATGTTCAATCCAGATGCAATCAGCCCCGCCTGGCATTTGGTTCTGGGTGGTCTGGCCTTTGGGATTGTGTTTCTGGCAACGGATCACTCGGCTTCATCAATGACCGTGAAAGGTCAATGGATTTGCGGTGTTTTGATTGGAATGCTGATTGTCATTGTTCGTGCTTACAACCCGACGGCGCCAGAAAGTGTCGGCATTATTCTCCTGTTCGGTAGCGTTTTGGCTCCATTTGTTGATCGCCTGGTCGTGAACGCACACATCAAAAAAAGGAAGTCGCGCCATGTCTAATGATTCTATTGCAAAAACATTCCTGGTTGCTTTCCTGCTCTGTGTCGTTTGTTCGGTTCTGGTCTGCCTGGCAGCTATCGTGCGGATCGACAGGGAGGCATATAACAAGCAGCTTGAAATACGGAAAACGGTTCTTGAGGCTGGTGGCTATCAGCAACAGATTGATGACGGTGGTAATATTGATGAAATTTTTACCACCAACATGGAAATGAAACTGGTTGATCTGGCGACTGGAAAATACACAACAGCTGTTGATGCCGCAACCTATAATCAGAAAGAGGCGGTTAAGCAACCAGAGTTGTCCGAAACAATACCGGCCGATCTGGATCTTGCGGGAATTGGCACGCGTGCCAAGTATGCTGCCGTTTATCTGGATAAGAATGGTGGAGTTGTCCTGCCCATTCGTGGTGCCGGGATGTGGGGCCCCATGTACGGCTATATTGCCATAGCTGCAGATGGAACCACCGTCAAGGGTTTCACCTTTTACCAGCATTCAGAAACACCTGGTCTTGGTGCTGAGGTTGATAACCCGAACTGGAAGAAACAGTGGCCCGACAAGCAGGTGTTTAATGCCGCTGGTAAGCTGGCTCTCAAGGTTGTCAAAAAAGGAAAATATGATCCAAACGCTGCTGATGCCATCAGTACGATCGACGGTATTGCTGGATCAACAGTAACTGGCAGCAAGGTGCACGGGATAGTCCGCTACTGGTTTGGTGAGCATGGATTTGCCCCATTCCTGGCCAAATTTAAAGCAGAGAGAGGTTAGTCATGGCAAAAGCAAAAGACGCACTGCTGGATCCGTTATTTAATAACAATCCGATTGCCCTACAGATTCTTGGTATCTGTTCCGCACTGGCGGTGACCAACAAGATGTCTACGGCATTGACCATGACCGTTGCGGTGGTTTTGGTTACGGCTTGTTCAAACGCTGCAATCAGTGCGATTCGTAACCATATTCCTAACAGCATCCGGATCATTGTACAAATGACCATTATTGCAACGCTGGTTATTATTATTGACCAGATGCTTAAGGCTTATCTGTATGAGATGAGTAAGGCGCTGTCGGTTTATGTTGGTCTGATTATCACCAACTGTATCGTCATGGGACGCGCTGAAGCTTATGCGATGAAGAACCCGGTTGGTCTAAGTCTGCTTGATGGTATTGGGAATGGCCTGGGTTACGGAGCTGTTCTGCTGTCCGTTGGTTTTGTCCGTGAACTTTTCGGTTCGGGAAAACTCTTCGGTGTCACCATCCTTAACACTGTTAACAACGGTGGTTGGTATGTCACTAACGGTTTGATGCTGCTTGCACCGAGTGCTTTCTTCCTGATTGGCTTTATCATCTGGGGTTTGCGTACCTGGAAACCTGAACTCCAAGAATAGGAATAGACCGTCATGTCACATTATTTTATGATTTTCTTTAATTCGGTTTTTATTGACAACATTGCATTAACCTTTTTCCTCGGCATGTGTACGTTTATTGCTGTATCAAAAAAGGTTGACACGGCAATTATGTTGAGTGCTGCCGTTATAGTGGTTGAAGTCATTACGGTGCCGGTTAACAACCTTCTCTATACTTTTTTGTTGAAGAAGGGTGCTTTAGCGTGGGCAGGATATCCGAATCTGGATCTGAGCTTTCTGGGTCTCATTTGTTACATTGGGGTCATTGCTGCGATTGTCCAGATTTTGGAGATGGCTCTGGATAAATACTTCCCTGCTCTCTACAACGCATTGGGGATTTTCCTTCCGCTGATCACTGTTAACTGTGCCATTTTAGGTGCTGCTCTCTTCATGGTAGAGCGGGATTACAATGTCATGGAAAGTACAGTGTATGGCGCCGGTGTTGGAGTTGGTTTTGGTTTGGCTATCTGCCTGCTCGCCGGTATCCGCGAAAAATTGGTCTATAGTGATATTCCTAAAGGACTACGCGGTGTAGGGGTTACTTTTATCATCGTTGGTTTGATGGCCATGTCGTTTAAGGCTTTTTCCGGCCTGCAGTTTTAATCGCAGCTCGAACAGAATATTAAGGATTGGGTGATAGTATGGATTTCACACTTGTAATAGCCGGCTCCACAATGTTCACTGGAGTCATTCTTGCTCTGGTTGCCATCATTCTGGTGGCGCGCAAAAGTCTGGTTCCCAGTGGCGACATAAACTTTTTTATTAATGATGATCCCGAGAAGACCATTGTTACCAAGCCCGGGGGGAAGCTTCTGGGGGCTTTGGCTGATCAGGGGGTTTTTCTCCCTTCGGCTTGTGGTGGTGGTGGCACCTGTGGTCAGTGTCATGTTCATGTTTTCGATGGTGGTGGAGATATCTTGCCAACGGAAACTGGTTTTATCACCAAGCGTCAGGCTCGTGAGGGTTTGCGTCTAGGTTGTCAGGTTGGTGTCAAGCAGGACATGAAGCTGGGTATTCCTGCCGAAATTTTTGATATCAAGAAATGGGAATGCACCGTCAGATCGAATGATGGCAAAGCAACCTTTATCAAAGAACTTATCGTTGATCTCCCCGAAGGGGAGGATTGCGATTTCAGGGCAGGTGGCTATATCCAGATCGAAGCACCGGCACATGAGATTTCCTATTCTGAATTTGATATTGAAGATGAGTACAAGGAAGATTGGGATAACTTTGACTTGTGGCGCTTCAAGTCAGTAGTTAAAGAACCCATTATGCGTGCTTATTCGATGGCCAGTTATCCCTTGGAAAAAGGGATGATCATGCTTAACGTTCGGGTTTGTCCGCCGCCCCCCAATGTGCCAGACGCACCTCCGGGAGAGATGTCGTCATTTATATTTAACCTCAAGCCTGGTGATAAAGTCACAATCTCCGGCCCCTATGGTGAATTTTTTGCCAAAGATACCGATAACGAAATGGTTTTCATCGGTGGCGGAGCCGGAATGGCACCTATGCGCTCCCACATCCTTGACCAGTTGCTGCGCTTGAATTCTACCCGGAAAATGACCTACTGGTATGGAGCACGTAGCCTTAAAGAAATGTTCTACGTTGATGAATTGAATGAACTGCAAGAGAAATATCCAAACTTTACCTGGTACTGCGCTCTGTCTGACCCCTTGCCGGAAGATAATTGGACCGGTCCGACAGGGTTTATTCACAATGTCCTTTACGATCTCTATATCAAAGACCATGAGGCTCCTGAAGATTGTGAATACTACATGTGCGGTCCGCCATTGATGGCTAATGCGGTTACCAACATGCTGCTTGATCAGGGTGTCGAGCGTGAAAATATCATGTTCGACGATTTCGGCGGCTGATTTCCAGTCAATTAAGGAGGGCAGAGATGCCATACGGACAAGCAAGGGAGATTATTAATTCCGCTCGGGCGTTCCATCAACGAGCCAGTGCTTTTTACCAGCAACTTAACGACAAGGCAGAAAGTGCCCGGGTTAAAATGTTGCTTGACTATCTGGTTCGCCATGAAGCGCACCTGGATCGTGCATTGGCCGATTATACCCAGGAGGTTCGATTAAAAGCTCTCGATTCCTGGTATCAATATGCACAGGATAAATGCCTCCTGCAACCATTTGATGTAAGCCAGTACCCGGTTGATATGACCGTTGAAGATGTGATGAAGATTGGTCTCAATATTGATAGCTGCTTGCTTGCTTCTTACAGGGGCATGGCAGAGGCTGCAACAAGTTCAAAAGTGCGTGAAATATTCGAAAGTTTGTTGCTGATGGAAGAGCAGCAAAAACATAAACGGGCCAGAGTTGCACTTGAAATAAACGATATGTAAGCTCATTTTGTTGTCATGACTATAAAGCCGCATCAACTTGGTGCGGTTTTTTTTTGGAGAAATAATGAAACGGAGTCCCTGGGTCGTCATTGCTGTGCTGCTGGTCATCGGTTGCATCGGCTATCTGAACCAGAATAAAACTGCTACTGATCAACTGCTGGCTGTGAGTGGAACAACCATGGGCACCAGTTACCATATCAAGCTGGCACCAGCGCCTGAGCAAAAGATTGACCTCCCCGTTCTTAAAAACAAAATCAGTTCACGCCTTGATGACATCGACAGGCAGATGTCGACCTATAAGCAAGATTCGGAAATCTCGAGATTTAATCGCCATTCAAGCAATAATTGGATGCCGATCTCAGCCGAAACGAAGGCCGTTGTTGGTACCGCTCAACAGATCAGTCAGTTGAGTGCTGGTGCCTTCGATATCACAATCGGAAAGCTGGTCAACCTGTGGGGCTTCGGGCCGACGATTAATCTCGATACAATCCCGGATGATGACACCATCCAGGCCTTGCGGTCTCAGGTTGGATATCATAAACTGGAACTACGTCAAACCCCTCCTGCGTTGCGCAAAAGCAGTGATGCCGTCTACCTTGACCTGTCAGCTATTGCCAAGGGGTATGCAGTCGATGCCATTGCGCAATTGCTGCTCGACGACCAGATTAATAATTTTCTGGTAGAGATCGGTGGTGAAATCATCACCCACGGACAAAAACGACAGCAACTACCCTGGGTTATTGGGATTGAAAGTCCTATCGCAGGAGAGCGCAGTATTCGTAGAAAGCTACATTTACCCGATGTGGCTATGGCGACATCGGGTGATTACCGTAATTATTTTGAACATGAGAATAGCCGATATTCTCATACGATCGATCCTGCAACCGGGTATCCGATTAAGCATCAGCTGGCATCGGTCACCGTTATTGATAGATCGTGTATGCGAGCCGATGCTTTAGCCACCGCAATCATGGTTCTGGGGCCCGATAAGGGGTTAGCGTTGGCTCAAAAACACCAACTTGCTATTTTTATGCTGGTAAAACAGGGCGATCACTTTATTGAAAAGCACAGTCGGGCTTTCAAGCCGTACCTTGAATCAGAGGAGGACTAATCATGGAGCTGCTTCTTCCCGCATTAATTATCTTTCTGTTGGCTTTTACCGGATTATCAATCGGCATTATTTTCGGCGGCAAAGGTATTTCCGGAAGCTGTAGCAGCAATGAAGCAAAATTGCTTGATATCCAATGTTTCTGCGGTCAGGACGATAATTGTTCTATTGCTGCGGGAGATGGTGTCGTATCGGTTACGGCGGTCTGCGCCGACGGCGATGTTGAAAAATGTCGCCAGATACAAGCCGATTTTGAAGAGCGTACGGGAAAGGCCACTTTGCCGAAATAGTCGGTGAATCTTGTCACCCTTTTTCCGTCCCCTCTGCACCGAACTATGTTGGCTGTTAACCGATGAGCTCTCTCTATATCCATGTCCCCTTTTGCGCCAGTAAATGTCCTTATTGCGATTTTTATTCTCAGGTTGGTTCGCAACAACAAATTCATGACTATGTTACCCTTCTGACTCTCAACACTGAGATTCTGCAACAGAGCACCCCCTCTCCCCAGCCATTTGCAACTATTTTTTTTGGTGGGGGGACCCCATCTCTCCTTTCAGCAGAGCAGATTGAAGCAATACTCAATGGTATCCAACAGAACTTCGGGATCAATGCAGGTGCTGAAATTTCATTGGAGGCCAACCCCGGAACAGTTAACCTGGAGCAATTGCAGGGCTACAGACAGGCGGGTATCAGTCGACTTTCACTTGGTATCCAATCATTCAATGATAACAACCTCCAACGGCTCGGGAGAATTCATAAAGCCGACCAGGCAGGCAAAAGTATTGCTGCTGCACGTGCTGCTGGGTTTGACAACCTCAGCCTCGACCTGATGTTTGCTCTTCCCGGCCAAGACCTGTCAGGATTGGGAAAAGAAATTGTGACCCTGCTGAATTTCGAGCCGGAGCATATTTCTCTTTATGGTCTTAGTTTTGAAGAGGGGACCGAATTTGCAGCGCGACGACAATCTGGGGAGCTATCCTCTTGCGCGGAGACCCTTTATGCAGAACAATATCAACTATTGCATGAGCAGTTGACGAAAGCCGGGTACGAACATTATGAAATCTCCAATTTTGCCCACCCCGGACGGCGTTGTCAGCATAACCAGATCTACTGGCAGCGGAAAAACTGTATGGCCATTGGAGCAGGGGGGCATAGTTTTGTCGACAAAGGCTGGGGTGAGCGTTGGCATATCCCCACAAATCTGGATTTGTACCGAAAAGCATTGCAACATGAAAAAGAACCTGCCGAAATCCTCGAAACCTACGACCGGCAAGCGGCAATGCGGGAATATGTCTATCTTGGCCTGCGCACCTGCGATGGTATTGACCGGCATGAGTTCAAGCAGAAATTCAACACTCACTTCGAGCAAGCTTTTCCGGAAGCCCTTGAAAAAATAAGCAGATATATCCATACGAACAGCACAAATCGCTATTTTACAGCGGATGGATGGCTCCTTTACGATCACCTGATCAGTCACTTCCTCTAACAGGCTGTTGAAAAACAGCCTGTGGAGCCCATGGACGGGCGACCAAAATCGAGGGCTGGTTTCTAAGTCCTTGATTTTGTGAGC
>LLYT01000074.1 GCA_002049545.1 Deltaproteobacteria bacterium tcs-42
CTGTCGCCGTCCGTGGCGACAGACGCCCTTTCCATGGGTACCACAAGCCCCTATCAGTAGTGGTAGTGAATAGTTACATGAATTATTTGGCTCATCTTTATTTCTCTGAACCGACTCCACTAGCCTGGTCGGGGTCACTCATGGGAGATTTTATCAAGGGAACCGTTCCTGCAGCACTTCCTGAAGAACTATCCAGACATTTGAAGCTGCATCGTCATATCGACAGCCTGACTCAGCGCAGCGAGATATTTCAGACCAGTCGGCGGCGCCTGGATCCCCGTTTTCGCTACGCAAGAAGTGTTCTTGTTGATGTTTTTTACGATCACTTTCTTGCCTGCCACTGGGATGAGTATTCAGGCCAGTCTCTTACCGAATTTTCGCAGGATGTTTATCGCGGCCTGCAGTCCTGCTACGATTTGCTCAGTCCCGGGTTACAGCAGCAATTACCGAGAATGATAGAGTACGACTGGCTGACCGCTTATCGTAAGCCAGAGGTTGTGCAACGTGTTTTACAACGACTTGAAGAGCGGATTAAGCATAAAATTCTGTTGGCCGCTGGTTTCTCTCAGTTGGAATTGTGGCGTGACGAGCTGGAAAACGACTTTTCAGCTTTTATGGATGAAGCACAACAGGTGACGACCTTGTGGAAACAGGTGAATTGATTTTTATCCCCGGAGGGAAATATGGGTAAAGCAGGTTGGCTCAGAATTATTCCGTTCGCAGTTTTTATGCTCTTTATTGGTTTACAACAGGCCTTGGAATGGTCGGTTGTCAAGGGGTGGTTAGAGCTGTCTGCAGAACAGATGTTGTACCTCTACCCGATTAAAGCGCTGCTGGTAACGGCTCTGCTGATTTTTTTCTGGAGCAAATATACAGAACTGCAGTGGGCTGACTTCAAGAACCTTACCCATACCGTGGCCAGTATTCTACTGGGCCTGCTGGTTTTTATCCTCTGGATCAATATGGATTGGGGCATCGCAACCTTTGGTGAAAGTAAAGGCTTCAATCCGCTCCTGATTGAAAATGATACCACTCGCAACATTATGATTTTCTTCCGTATTTTCGGTGCCGCATTGGTTGTTCCTGTCATGGAAGAGCTGTTCTGGCGTTCTTTCATGTTGCGCTATATTATCACTGCCGATTTTACCACTGTTCGGATCGGCACCTATACCCTGACCTCATTTCTGATTTGTGCCGTTCTGTTCGGGTTGGAACATAATCTGTTTCTGGCTGGAGTTATGGCAGGTGCCGCTTACAGCCTGCTGCTCTACTGGACCAAAAGTATTTTCCAATGCGTTCTGGCTCATGCGGTGACTAATCTGGTGTTGGGGATTTATGTGTTGCAGACAGGGTACTGGCAGTTCTGGTAGGCGAAGAGCAATTTGCCTCAGACCTACCCGGACAACTGCGGCTAATATTATCTTTGAACTTAGATCCAGTAATCTTCATATTTACAAAACTGCTGGTAATGGCCAGTCGGTTTCGTATCCCGGTGGGTAGAAATTCTCTCTGGTGCGATTAAAATAGCCGTACTGAATCTGTGGAGTTTCTTTTTTGATCCGATCCAGCATCTTCTTCATGCCGATTCCCGAACCTTCAGCCCCCATTGATTTCCGGTAGAGGAGAGGGTCGATACTCAGGTTGCGCATCTGAATCATATCGATTCCAACTGAGTCAATTAATTCCAACAGTTTTTCTATTTCATCCTCCCGATCTGTTATTCCGGGGAAAACCAGATAATTGAGCATTGTGAATAAGCCATGTTGTTTTGCTCTCCGGGCCGATTCAATCACATCGTCAAAATGGTATTTTACCGGCCGGTAATAGGCGTTGTAGAACCGTTCCTGAGACGAATTGAGAGAAATCCGGATTGAATCGATTCCTGCATCAGCGAGTTTATCTATAGCATCAGGAATTGAAGCGTTGGAGTTGAAATTGATGGTGCCGCGTGGGGTTTGTCTACGCATTTCCTTGACTGCAGCTGCGATTCTGTCGGCTTGGAGGATTGGGTCTCCCTCGCAACCCTGACCGAATGAGACAATCGCGTTCTCTGCAGCCTTCAAGTGGGGGACTGCAACTTGACAGAGTTCTTCAACTGTTGGAACAAATGTCAAACGATCCTGACTCGACTGGCAGAGACTCGGCTCATCCTGCAGGGAAATACAACCGAGACAACGGGCGTTGCAAGTTGGTGAACAGGGGAGGGGGGCCTCCCAGCGGCCGAAAAAGAGGTTTTTAGCCGCAAAGCAATGATAATCGAGAGCACAGCGGGAAAGCTGTTCGACCAGACGGTTGTCCGGTTGAGCGGCAACCCGTTTGCGCACCAGTGGCTCAAGCTTGCGATCATCAAAATGTACCGATTCCCACTGCTGGTTGCGATCAACCCGTACTGCGGCGACATAAAAACACTCATCTTCGACACACCAACCAACAGCGGTATAGGACCAGAGAGTGAGTTCAACGTTTTTGTTAGCGTAGGCTGCTGCAGGGAGCAGGGTCCTGGTGAAAGCGGGGGTGGTGAAAGCTGAGACCGTTTGTGCTGATCCTCCTCCCCAACTGTCCGGGAGGGAAGCAACGGTCATTTGATTGCCGCTATGACGATCAAAACCTATGGGTGGGGTCCCCGGAATGGTGAACAGCCGACTCCCTTCCGGTAATGGAATAAGTTCATCGGCATCAGGATGGTGAATGGTCATCCCGTTCATCCCCGCCATTAACAGTTCGGGATGCTCAAAAACTTCGCCGTTTTCATCAGCAATAACGGCCAGAATGGTTTTTTTGTTACCCATTGCAGGTTGTTTCCTTTCGCGGCGGAGAAGATAGCACATTCATATTGCAAAATGGGAATAAGTATCGGGTTGCATCCTGCAAAAAAAAAGTTGCTTGAAGCGATGATTTCAGTCATTGATTGATGCCATCGCAAAAAAATAAGTCGATTGCGACGCTACCATTTATCTGGTCTGGTTTTTCTGCATCTCTTTTTTGATCTCGGCGGCTTCTGCGGCAAGTTCATCAAGGAGTGCACCGACGGACCAATTTTCAGACATGGGGGTAAGAGCGGCCCAGTGTTGAGTCGGCAGTTCGGAGCTGCGGTAGTCTGCCATTAAAATATGCAACTCTTCATGGGTAAAGCCAGACATGATGCCGGCTCTTTTCATCTCAGATGATTCGCCATGGCCATGTTTGTGATCGAATTCGAGAACTTCTTTAAGGGTTTTTTTGATGTCATTATCGGTGGCAAAAATGACAGGAAAATCTGCCAAAGCGCTTTTTTCCAGGAGCGCAAGTAAAGTGTGCTGTTCCGGTTCCGCATAGCCACAGAGCAAAAGTCCTTTGGGCCCGTGCATTTTCTCAGATGTTTTTTCTACTTCTTTAAATGTCCCGTTATCACTCATAACATTGTCCTTTTTTCTCTTTTGTTTAATGGAGAGAGTTGCTTTGTCAGTAACTATTCACTACCACTACTGATAGGGGCTTGTGGTACCCATGGAAAGGGCGTCTGTCGCCACGGATGGCGACAGTCGAACGGCCATGGACGGCGCAAAGTGGCCCTTGGAATGGGTGCCTCAAGGCATTGCTGAACAGTTACCTTTGTCATAGATCACTTCTCCGAGCGTAGATATAGTAAACGTACAAATAGATGTGTGTCAAAAGTTGAGTTGTCAATATCTTTTCTGGCTGTTTCCAGTTGGCTCTTTTCACCGGCTGTCGTTATGTGGATCAACTGTCACAGGCAAACTTCGCTTGGATATGGAAATTGAATAAGTTATTCTCACCGTTATGCGAACCTTACTCACAACGCTGCATAGTAAATATATTCACGCCAGCCTCGCTTTGCCCTGTCTTGCTGCATATTGCGGAGAAGAATGTGGAGACCTTCTGATTCGCGAATATACGGTCAATGAACCGAAAGAAGCGGTGCTGGCACAGATTATTGCCTGTGAAGTGGACGTCATTTGTTTTTCGGTCTACCTGTGGAATCGTCTGGCAACCCTTGAGTTGGTGGAGTGCCTCAAGCGGATCAATGTGAATCTGAAAATTGTTCTGGGTGGCCCCGAAGTTTCTTTTGAAGATGAGAGCTTTTTTAATCGTCATCAGGTTGATGCGTTAATTTGTGGCGAAGGGGAGATCCCCCTGAAGTCACTCCTTTCTTCCTGGGTAAAAGGGGAAAATTCTGCACCCGTAGCTGGATTAAGATTGCCGGACCATCCGGAATGCAATCACTCAAGTCTGCTGCCATCGCTCGATGCCATTCCATCACCCTTTGCTGCCGGATTGGTCGATTTGACGCGCGGGTTGGTTTATTACGAGAGTAGTCGTGGCTGCCCTTACACCTGCAGTTTCTGTATGAGTGCACTGGATGATCGGGTCAGGTCGTTCTCTCTTGAGAGGATTAAATCTGACCTGAAAATACTGATGGATAATCGGGTTGCCCAGATTAAATTTGTTGACCGGACGTTTAATTATAACAACCAACGCAGCCGAGAAATTTTCGACTTCATACGACAGCATAACCACTCAAGCCATTTTCATTTTGAGATAGGTGCCCATTTGCTCGAAGAAGCAACCTTGGAATTGTTGAAAAAAATTCCCGAAGGGATGTTCCAGTTTGAAATCGGGGTCCAGTCAACTCTTCCAGAAACGTTGCAGAGGGTCGGTCGCAAAGCATCCTTACCACAGTTGTCGGAGAATGTTCGCTATCTACAAGAAAAAACCACTATTCATCTCCATCTCGATTTGATCGCCGGACTGCCGGGTGAGAATTATCAACAGTTTCTCAAGTCAATTGATTGGACGTGTGCACTGGGAGCTGATCATTTACAGATCGAACCGGTCAAACTGTTACCCGGAGCTCCGTTACGTCTGCAGGCGAAAGAATGGGGTATCAAGTTTGATCCCAATCCTCCCTATACAATCCTTGGTTCAAAGGATCTTGAATACAGCGAACTGGAGAGATTGTGCGGAATTGGCCACCTGTTGGATCTGTTTCTTAACAGCGGACGGTTTGTATTTTTACTGAATAAATTAACCCTGGACTTTTCCCGTTTGTCACTGTTTCTGGAAGATCTGGATCTGTATTGGCGGGAGAACAATCTCCATTATAGCAGGCGGTCATTACGCGATCTTTATCTGGAGGTCGATCGATATTTGCAGCAGCGCTTTGATGGTGAAAAGCTGGCCGAATATCGTGAATTACTTGGCCGGGATTATGCCCACCACGAGCGGGTGGTTAGCGGCTCCTCTCCCGATTTTTTTAATACCGACTTGAATGAATTTGAGAGTGATGCGGTTCGCTCACGGGTCAAGCAAGAACTGGACGGGATAGAGAGAAGTGGAAAGATTCAGTTTTTTGCTGCCCCATTCCACCATCTCCCCGAACATTCAGGGCGGACTATTCTTATTTTTCTTTATATTGCCAAAACTTCAGCAGGTTTGCAGGTCAAGGAACTGACTCTCTAAAAAAGGCCATAAATAAACCAAAGGCCGGGACAATGCCCGGCCTTTGGTCGCTCACAGATGAATCAAATTATGTTGGTGTCGCAGTATCTCACCAACTGCTGCGTTGCTGTCATTGTTTCGCTGCTTCGACGTATGTCAGTACGCCTCATTGATCGACAATCACGCGCCTTACATTTGGTTTTCCATCTATTTTGCGCCACAAGCAACCTCTACCCGTCGATTCATGGCTCTTCCTTCTTCATTGTCGTTGCTAGCAACCGGCTGCTCTTCACCAAAACCACGTGAAGTCATTCTGGATGGTGGAATGTCGAATCTTTCTACCAGTCGATTTTTAACCGCTGCGGCTCGTTGTTCAGAGAGCTTTTGGTTATAAGCAGCGGCCCCCGTACTGTCGGTATGGCCATTGATGAAAACCATATTGCCCGGATAATCGTTGATACACTGAGCAGCCTTGGCAATTTCACCGTCATATTCAGGGCCAACACGACTGCTGTCGTGACCGAAGTTGATATGCAGTGTCAGTACGGTCGGACAACCGTTGTTATCGACCGATACGCCCATCGGGGTATTCGGACACTTGTCGAGATAATCGAAGACGCCGTCGCCGTCAGAATCGAGCGGGCACCCCTGGTCATTAACCGGGGCACCGGCTGGAGTGTCTGGGCAGCGATCCTGGTAGTCATAAACGCCGTCACCATCGGAGTCAAGAGGGCAACCATTGCTATCGACAACAACTCCTGCGGGAGTCTCGGGGCAGCGGTCGAGATCATCATAGACTCCGTCATTATCAGAATCGAGTGGGCAGCCAGTTGAATCAACAGCAACACCTTGTGGGGTGTTCGGACATTGGTCATCTTTATCAAAAACCCCATCGCCATCGCTGTCGAGTGGAGCCGGAGCCGGAGCCGGAGCCGGAGCCGGAGCTGCTTCGACGATCGGTTTTGGAGCTGGAGCCGGCTTGCCTAGCTGGAAGGTTAAACCAGCCGAGTATTGCAGACTGTTATCGGGCTCAGGAAAATCGACCAGATGACGGAGATCGGCTCGCAGGGCGATCAAATCATCCAGAATGAAATATTTGATACCGACACCGTAGTTGAATAACAGGTGATCCCGATCAGCACCAACATCAGGTGAGGAATAGATTGCACCCAGGCCTGCAGCAACATACGGGACAAGCTTTTTATCGGGTCCAAAATGGTAGAGGGCGTCCAGGCGGTATGTTTCGACTTTTGTGTCAGTTGTTGATGTATCTTCTGCATCAGCATCGGTTCTGGTATAAACGCCTTCAACGGTCCAGTTTTCAGTCAGGTTGTAACCAATCCCAACGCCCCAGAAACTCGATGTTTCAAGGGATAAATTTCCTTCGAACAGGTGCCCGCCCAGCATTGGTGAAATCGAAACAGCCCCCGATTGATTCTGAGCGCTCGCAGGTAATGAGAGACAACAGAATAATATTGTCAGATAGATGATTTTTTTGAACATTGATGAACTCCCTTGGATTCAGACCGGTAAGAATGAAAATAATTGATGGCGTCGCAAAAAAAATCGCCCTACGGCGTTACGGTGTTTTTCAGGGCCGCAACATAGAATATGTATGCCTTCGCCCCTGTGAAAAAAACCGGGCCTTGCAGGACGAATTTTTGCTTGGCCATCGACTGAGTTTTTGCAAAAGCATCAGAATTGCCCTCGTAGCAATTCTCCTCATTAGAATAACAGGTTCACCGATAGATTCAAGTTCAAATATAACTGAATTGGTATTTTATTCGGTCGCCATGATCAGGGTACTGGCGATGGGGGATTCTTCGGCGTGTATATCGAGGTTCTGAAAAATCTGCTCCCAGATATCCAGGCAGAACTGGACGAAGAAGTCACAGCCGGGAGCAAGTTGTTGCATTGAGTCGCTGACATCTTTGCAAAAATCTTCCCTGATCTGGGCGTCGATAAAGGTTTGATTTTTTAACAGAGAAAAATCTGTTCTGGTTAGTGGGATTGGCGCAAATCCTCTCTCGAGCAATTGATTGGCAACAGCGGTTAAAAATATCCCCGCGAGGGATGGAGTTTCGTCTGTTTCTACCTCTAGTTGTGGCAGTTTAAAAGGAAGATCCACGCTGAATAGCTTTTGTAAAGATTCGATCTGCGCCAAACGATCATCAATGAGGTTTAATTCCTCGTTTGAAGTAATGAGTCTCAGTTGGCTTGGTTTGTCTTCATCGGCTTGATGGTATAGACATGGCGGATCTTCTAATAATGAATCGATAAACAGAAGCTCCGGGTAGTCAAGAAATGTATATATATCATGGGATTGTATTTGTTCTGCCCGCGCTTGCCGATTTTTTACCAGACTGTACCCCAGTTGGAAAAGCTGCAGCAGGTAGGTGCTGTGGAATATTTGTTCGGCTTTCGCAAGATCTGTCCCGGCAAGAGATTCCAGTGCCAGGTTGAGGGTGTCATATGTCGCTTGAAACGCTGCAGAGACATTCTTGATTTCGGCGATGTCAATATTATCTGCGCTCATCTTACGGTTGACTAAAAACAACAGCTCAGAGGCTAAATCGTGATGAATTCCACCGGCAAGAATGTCGGCAAGGAGGTTGTGTGGCGATCCGTAAGCGAGCAGAGCTGTCGGTTGTTGTAAACTGTCGGCCTCAAGGTGAAAATCGGTTTTACCACCAGGGGTGAACGATTCGGGATCAGTATAACTGTATATTGCTTTTGCTTCGCTGGTGGGGATAATCCCCATATCGAGGAGACGATTGCTGCGAGTCTGGTAAACCTCTTCTTCTAAGACAGATAGGCTCTCGGCGCGGACCATCTCCATGATCAGCAGATAGCTTTGCTGTTCCCGACCCTGCCAGATTTTTAAAATGGCACCAATGATTTTTGCCGCATTTTCGCTGGAATATTCTATATCGTAAATGCTTTCAAGGCGCTTGGGATTGTCCGCTTCTTCATCGTCGAAGGCCTCAAGACCCCGGGTGATGAATAGATGCTTTTTAAGAAACAAAGTCAGAATTTCGGGGTCCATCTGTCGGGCAAGCTGACAGATTTTTTCCTCTCCTGTGTTTAAAAGTAGTTCTAGCCAGTAGAGTGAAAGAACGGGGCTCAAAATGTCCTCATCCCAGCAATCGAGGTCGAGCAGGGTGGTTAGCTGCTCCGGGCTTGCCAGCGTGAGTAATTCGGTTGAAAATTCTGCACCAAGTTCGTTAATCGTCAGATACAGTTCCTGAGGATGGAGTTGTGGTATCAGTTTCTCGACTTGTTGCGCGTTGATCAGTAGATCATATTTTTTCTGACCACGGGCTTGATGGATCATGTTCAGCTGTTCATCTGTCGTTAAGGCATTATATTCTGCCAGCGATATTTCTCGACCTTGACGCAGTAGCGTCAGGTGACCGACCTGGCGTTTTGCCGGGAGTGAAATTTTCGTCATGTTTGTTGCTCCGGTTTGTAAAAGGGATTGGAAAGATCGCTACTTTAAAGCAGTCAGAAAAAATGTGCAATCAGGTTCATACTTGCTGCACGCGCAAAAAAAACTCAGTCGATGACGTCACAATTGATTCTGATAATGGTGTTGACAGAGGCTCTTTTCCTTCTAATTTTCACTTGAAATTGTTAGTCTGAACTCTCTTGTCTTCCAAATCAGGTGCCTCGTGATCCAATTTTTTAAAAATTTATCGATAAAAATAAAACTGACCTTGGTCATAATGTTGACCAGTTCTGTTCTACTGTTAATTATCAGCAGTATTGCCCTGGTTGCTGAAATCTACACGACCCGGACGACACTGACACATGAACTTCGGGTCCTCGCCAGCACTTTATCTGCAAATAGTCGCCAGCCTCTAGTATTAGGTCAATATTCTGAAATTGATGCATTGTTTTCCTCATTGATTCATCAGGATAATATTCGCGCTGCTTATTTTTTTGATAGCAATGGAGTTCCGGTTGCAGAGTACTTACAGCAGTACGATTCCCGATTTGTTTTACAGGCACTTCAATCTGATTTCGACGCGACACATCAATCTTTCTGGACCGATTCAACGGCAGAAAATTTCTTGTCCGACCTTGGCCATTTCAGTTTGTTTGCTCCGGTTTTTTATGATGGAAAACGTGTCGGGACCCTATATCTGTTGAGCGACAAGAACCGGCTGTATGGTCACATGAGTGGTGTGGTGTTTGGCATAATTCTCTCCTTGATGCTGCTCATATTTCTCTCCTGGTTGCTTGCAGGACGTTTACATAAGCCGGTGTCTGGTCCGCTGTTACATCTTGCTGGCCTGATGGAAAATATCTCGGCGGGCAAAGATTATTCCCTCCGCGCAGAGAGGGTGAGTCGTGACGAAATCGGCACCCTGGTTGAGGGTTTTAACCACATGCTGGAGCAGATTGAATTTCACCAGGCCAGCCTGGCTGAACATCAACTATATCTGGAGCAGACCGTCTCCGATCGTACTGCGGAATTACGTACCGCAGTCACCGCTCTGGAACAGGCCCGGCAGCAGGCCGATACCGCTAATCAAGCAAAGTCACATTTCCTTTCACGGATGACGCACGAATTACGTACGCCACTTATCGGTGTCTTGGGTATGAATGAGTTGTTGACGCGCACCTCATTGACTGCACAACAGCAAGAACTTGTTGATATGGTGCAGAAATCGGGAGAACAGCTTCTCGATTCGATTAGTAATATACTTGACTTCGCTCGAATTGAAGCAGGGAAGCTGCAACTCGAATACAGTGAGTTCAGCCTTGTTCAGGTTATTCAAGATGTTGTCGCCTTGTTGTCCCTTCAGGCACAAGAAAAGGGTCTATCCCTCCGGGTCGATATTCCTCGGGATGCAATGTGGAAGGTCAGGGGGGATGAAACAAGAATTCGTCAGATTCTGGTGAACTTGATTGGTAATGCAATAAAGTTTACCCCAAGCGGGTCAATCAATATTGGCTTGAGTTGCTTAAAACAAGGAGATAGCAGCGGGACTTTTGAGTTGGAAGTTGCAGACAGCGGCATTGGTATGTCAGCGGAAGTGAAACAGCAAGTTTTTGACGTTTTTTATCAGGTTGATGGCACCGGGACGGGGGCGAAGAGTGGTACCGGGTTGGGACTTGCAATTGTCCGGCAATTGGTTGAGCTGATGGATGGAAAACTGAATCTGGTTTCAGCGCCCGGACAGGGTAGTCGATTCCAGGTGACGCTTGATCTGCCCCTTGTCGAGAAAACCGCGTTGCAGAAAGGTGGCTGCTGATGAGGCGTTTTCTTGTAGTTATTGCAGCCATATTGTTTTTTGTCGGGGGGGTGCTGGCTCTCATCTGGTCCGGCAATTTCTTTATCACTTATATTGCCTCAACGCACCGCTTGAATGTGGAAGATCCGGCGCCGCAATTGTTGCCTCTGGGGACCCCGGCTGTGTTCGACTTGCAGGGCAGCGGATTCAATCGGGAGACCTCAGTCAGTTTGGTTATGGATGTCGACAACAGTGAGGCGATTATTGGCACTTTCCCTCTGGAGGGGATTTATCATGAAAGTATTATCCATGACGATTTTCTCTATCTGGCTCCAGAAGAGGGAGGAGTGCAGGTTTTAAATGTTGAAGATCCACAACAACCCCAATTTGTTAAAGAGTACTTAATTGGCAGATCGATCAATGATATCCATCGCAATGGCAATACCCTTTATTTCTGCTGTGGAAAATTAGGTGTATCCATCATGCAGATCCAGTCGGATGGACTTTTGGAGCATATGGTTGATATTCCCATGGGGAGCATCGCCATGAGATCTCTTGTTGTTGATGGTTTTCTGTATGTCGCAGCAGGTTCTGGTGGTTTGTTGATTTATGATGTTCTGCAACCGAAACAGCCTGAACAGGTGCAGATGGTTAAATCGGGTACGTTTATTTCCAGAATGGCTGTAGCGGACGATTATCTGTATCTGGCGGTATCGCAGACACGCATTGAAATCTATCATCTTGCAGATCCACAACTGCCCACATTTGCTGGATCCATGCAAATCCCTGAAACGTTTTTTAACCTTGTGAGTCATCGACAGCAACTATATTTAGGGACGCAGAACGGTGTGTTGCTCTATGGTCTTGAGGATGCCAAGAACCCTGCATTGTTGAAGCAGTGGACAGGGTTCGGTTCAGCGAGAAGGATGTTTGCAGGAAGGGAGTATGTTTATGTTTCCGATAGCTTTTCCGGGTTGCGAATTATTGATTCTCAAGTCGAGGTTCCTCCCGGGTATGTTGATTTGAACATCGATCCGAGAACTATCAGCGAAACACCTCACCATTTATTTATTGCCGGATCGAATAAAGGTTTGTTGATTGTTGATAAAGAGGTCTTGTCGTCGCGGCAAGTTGTCAGATCAATCAATACCCCCAAGAGTGCACGTGACCTTTTGATTACGGTTCTATCCACCAAAAAAAGGTGGATGTGACATAGTTTGACACAGTCATATGGGAACATAGCTCCAAAAGGAGGT
>LLYT01000075.1 GCA_002049545.1 Deltaproteobacteria bacterium tcs-42
ACTGTCGCCGTCCGTGGCGACAGACGCCCTTTCCATGGGTACCACAAGCCCCTATCAGTAGTGGTGGTGAATAGTTACCGAAATTTTAGCCTGTCTAGCCCACGAGTTTTTTGCGAAAGCATCATATTTCTGTCCGTCACATATTTTATTTGAATATTGATCAATATTCGGGGGATGTTATGTCAACACCGTTAAAAATCGGGGTATCTATTGTCAGCATACTGGTTGTTCTTGCAGTTGCCCTGACAATTCTTGTTAAAACGCAAGTGACTCCTGAGAGGGTCAGGGGGGTACTTCTCCCGCTGATTGAAAAATCGTTAGAACGTGACGTTGATTTTGGGGAAATATCGATTGGTTTATTTTCTGGCATTTCTGTTTCTGACCTCGAAGTTATGCAAAAAAATGTTGAAAGGGAGTTTTTTTCAGTTCAAGCGGTGGAGTTCCATTATCAGTTCTGGCCACTTTTGACCGGTAAGGTCGTTGTTGATCAGGTTCTTCTGGATCAGCCCAGAATCTATTTGACTCGTCTGCCTGATGGGCAGTTCAATTTTAGTGACTTGTTGCCCCGACCAGCTGTCGCTGACCAGGCCGCTGTTGCTGACGATAACAGCAGCCAACCATCAGCCCCTTCATCAGCTTTTAATCTTTTGGTTAAAGAGATTAACCTTAAGTCCGGTGAGTTAGAGTATGTCGATAAATATAGAAATGCCCGTTCACCTTTTCGCTATACCCTGAATAAACTGAATATTAATGCCAGGCAGATGACTCTTGATAAATCCTTCCCCATTGATCTATCAGCCGTTATTAATGGTTCCAATATCGATATTTCCGGGAATTATGATTTTTCCCGCAAAACGGGTGATTTGATCATCCAGCTAGCATCTTTGGATCTGGTTCAATTTGCACCTTACTATCGGGACAGATTTCCCGGAAAGATTGCTTCGGCACAACTGGCTCTTAATCTGGAAGTTGACCTGGAGCCCGAATTTATTTCTTCAAAAGGGAATATTTCACTTGAAGATGTCGATCTGACACTGGATGAGTATCCCGAGGTTGACTTGAAAAAGGCTAAATCAGGTGCAGACTATTCTTTGACCTACAGTTCAGATCAACAATTATTGGATGTTTCAACGTTGCTGTTCAGCTTCAATGATCTTAACCTCGGAGCTGAGGGAGAGTTTGATCTGTCGACATCCGATCCCTACCTGGTATTGACTTTATTGGTGAAACAGCTTGATCTGCGCGATGTGATGCAAAATATTCCCGAAGGGTTAACCCGAGATTTTCAAAAATATAGTGTTGCCGGCTTGATTGATGGACAGATCGACCTTTCCGGGAGGTTGAGTCGTGGTATCAATTTAGTCAAATCAGTCGATTTAAGCCTGACCGATGTTCGAGCCAGTGCCGAAAATCTGCGTGCCGGAGTCAGTGGAGATATCGCTTATGCCGATAAAACCTTACAGACAGAGGACTTGCTGTTGCAATATGGAGATCAGCAGGCTCAGTTGCAGGTTGAAGCAGAGCTGACAATCGATCAGATGGTACAGGGTGATTTCATCCTCTCCGCAGAAACATTGGACCTGAACAAGATTCTTTCTCAGCCAAATGATCGCCCCGAAAGTCCAATCGAGGCTGATAACGGAGCCCTTAAAACTGGGCAGAGTAAAACCCTGGCAGATGATATTGGCCCTTTTGAGATCCCCGTTGATATGTCGGGACGTCTGGCGATTGATCGATTAATCTATAAAGAACTGCTGATTGATAAAGTGACAGCCGATATAAGCCTCAAGGATAACCACCTCGCGATTTATAACCTCACCAGCCAGATTGGTGATGGAGCGTTGAGGGCCTCCTCACATATCAATCTTGGGGTGCAGGGCCTTGCCTATCAGGGACAGGTGGCTATAGAGCAGCCAAACATCATGACCCTGGTTTCAGGGTTGATTCCAGGATCCCAACAGGCTATTTCAGGTCAATTAGAGTGGCAAAACAGTTTTGCCGGCAAGGGGACTATCGCGGACAATTGTCTCCAGGCGCTTCAGCTCAAGGGAGAAATTGCCCTGCAGAACGGGGAAGTCAGGGGGGTTCCGGCACTGGAATCACTGGCAGTATTTCTTGGCAATTCTGATCTTGAGGTTTTGAGTTTTCAGTCGCTGACCGGTCAATATGATTTACACGATGGTTTGACCCGGATCGATAGTCATTTGGAGAGTTCAAAAACCAGATTAACCACGACAGGGACAATCGATATCGGGGGACGGCTTAATTTACAGCTTGACGCTCGATTAGCACCGGAAATTATGGATAAATTGGGAGAGAGTCAAAGCCTCAAGCAGACGATTTCCGATCAGGATGGGTGGGGGAAGCTACCGTTGCAGGTGCAGGGGTCGTTGAACCACCCACAGATCGGCTATGATTCAACAGCGTTACAACAGCAGATGGTGGAGAAAGCCCGGGAAAAGGCAACAGAAAAACTATTGGAAAAAATAGACCCTGCTGCTGCCGAACCGATGCAGCAGTTACTGGACAAAACTTTCAATAAATTATTTGGAAACTGAGCGATTCAGTCATAATTTCAGACCAACTCAGTTCTAAATTATTCTACCCGACTTGGTTGTATTCACGTGCTTTGAACTGCACTCCAAGGTCTCTGGCGACCTTCTCGCAGGAAGCAATATCGACTCCCGGATAAGTGACTGCTGTGGCGAGGACTTCGGGTATATATTGGCCAGCCTGTTGGAGAAAATCCTTGACGGCCTGATAACTCTGCTGTGCACCATAAGTAGATCGACAGAGTTGATGATAATGTTCTGCGTCTGGTGCGTTTAACGAGATCGAGATTGCGTCGACCAAACCAGTGAGCTCCGGAAGTATATTACGACCATGCACCAGATTGGCCTGGCCATCACTGTTGATTCTGACGGTGCCCCCTTGTTCTTTCAACCAACGCGATATCTCTTTTATCAAATCGAGGCGCAGGAGCGGTTCACCGTAGCCGCAGAAAACGATCTCTGCATAGCGGGTCGGGTCGCCAACAACTTGTTTGACTTCTTCCACAGAAGGTTCATGGTCTAGCTGTAATTCGTGCCCTTTGACGACAAAATCGCTGAACTTTGCACAGAAAACGCAGCTATTGGTGCAGCGGTTAGTCACATTCAGATAGAGTGAATCACCGATCTGGTAGGCGATTTTGCCGCTCTGATCAACGCTGCCAAAACCGAACAGGTCATGGCAATTACGACTGGTGACTCTGGCGACATCTTCAATCGTCAGTCCTTTGATTTCCGCCAGTTTTTCTGCAGTGTAGCGGACGTAGGCTGGTTCGTTACGCTTGCCACGAAATTTTTGTGGTGACAGGTAGGGGCAATCGGTTTCTATCAACATCCGGTCGATTGGGATCTCTGCAATAATTTCCCGGATAGTTTCATTTTTTGGGTAAGTGATCGTGCCGGTGAATGAGAGATAAAAACCGAGCTCTAGACATTGCCTGGCCATTTTCAGATCACCGCTGAAACAGTGCAGCACTCCACCAGCTTCGGCACCATTCTCTTCTTTTAAAATCTGTATGACGTCATCATGCGCATCGCGATCATGGACAATAATTGGTTGACCGACTTGTCTGGCCAGGCCGATCTGTTGCCGAAAAGCCGTGCTTTGGACATCCCGAGGTGATCGGTCCCGATAGTAGTCGAGGCCGATTTCCCCCAGAGCGACAACTTTCGGGTGGGAGAGCATTGCTTTCAGTTTTTCCAGTGCTGCAGCATTTATTTCAGTTGCATCGTGTGGGTGGACTCCAACGGCTGCGAAAATGTTTTCATATTTTTCTGCGACAGCAATGCTTTTCGCAGAACTCTCAAGATCACAACCGATCGTGAGGATGTGGCTGATGCCATTGGCTGTTGCCCGCTCAACGGTTTGGTCAAGGTCATTTGAGAATTGTCTGCCATCGAGGTGAGCGTGACTGTCAACCAGTAACGGGAGTTGGTGGTTTGTCAATTTCGTGCTCCAAATAAGATGGCGTCGCAAAAAGTCCGCCCTACGGCGTTATGCTGTTTTTTCAGGACCTCGACCTACAAGATGTAGGCCTTCGCCCCCGAAAAACCACCAAGCCTTGTAGGACGAAATTTTTGCTTAGCCATCCAATGCTTGTTTACGAGTTCATCAAATAAAGCAGGGCGCATCAATGCGCCCTGGATAACTTGTCTGTTTGTGGACTAATCCCTGATTTCTATTCGGGGAAACAGCGGGGCAGCTTTGTCGATGCTGATACCTGGCTTAAGACCAGCCCATTGATCCTGACCCTCAAGGGAGAGGTTGCTGCTGTCGCAACCGAGAATCTGGAGGATTTTTTTACCAGTGTCGGGCATGAACGGAGCGATGAGCAGAGCTGTTATGCGAATTGATTCAAGAAGGTTGTACATGACGGTTGCCAAACGTTCGCGCTGCTCAGGATCCTTCGCCAGCGACCAGGGTGCCGTTTCATCGATATATTTATTGCCAGCTGCAATCAACTCCCAGATGGCCATCAGGGTTTTATTAAACGCCATATTGGTGCAATGTTTATCAACTTCTTCGATGGTGACAGCAACCAGATCAATAAGAGCCCGATCAGTTTCATTTATGTCCCCGGGTGCAGGGAGTTCTCCAGCAAAATATTTTCCCAGCATAGCAGTGGAGCGACTGACCAGGTTGCCGAGATCATTGGCTAAATCTGAATTAATGCGATGAATCAGGGCGTTGTGAGAAAAATCACCATCAAGGCCAAAGGGGACTTCACGCAGCAGGAAATAGCGGATCGCATCGACACTGTATTTGTCGATCAGCATATTCGGTTCGACAACATTGCGCAGACTCTTGCTCATTTTCTGCCCCTCAACGGTCCACCAGCCGTGAGCGAAAATTTTGTCGGGTAACGGTAGCCCTGCAGCCAGGAGGAAGGTTGGCCAGTAGACTGCGTGAAAACGGAGAATATCTTTACCGATGACATGAACAGCAGGCCAGTAGATTGCAAAGTTACCATCTTTGTCTTCGGGGTATCCCAGGGCAGAAATATAGTTCGTCAGTGCATCAAACCAGACGTAAATAATATGTTTTTCATTGCCCGGAGCGGGGACTCCCCAGGAGAATGATGTCCTGGTGATGGATAGATCGCGTAACCCTTCACGAACAAAACTGAGAATTTCATTGCGCCGTGACTTGGGTTGAATAAAGTCAGGGTTGTCCTCAATGTGTTTGAGGAGTTGACCCTGATATTTGCTCATCCGGAAAAAATAAGATTCTTCTTTTAATTTTGTTGTCTGCCGGCCGCAGTCAGGACAATTACCATCGAGTAATTGAGTTTCTGTCCAAAAGGTTTCACAGGGAGTACAATACCAGTCTTCATATTCTCCAAGATAAATATCCCCTTTAGCTTCTATCGCTTTAAATTGTTCCTGCACTGTATGTTTGTGCCGTTCCTGAGTGGTGCGAATAAAGTCGGTGTGGGAAATATTCAGTTTGGTCCAAAGGGCCTGGAAACGTTTGACAACACGATCAGCCAGTTCCAGGGGTGTTTCGCTATTGGCCTTGGCTGCCGTTTCAACCTTTTGGCCATGTTCATCCGTTCCAGTCAGGAACGCTACATCATATCCTCTGGCACGTTTGTAGCGAGCAATGACATCACAGGCCAAAGTTGTGTAGGCATGGCCGATATGAGGGACATCGTTAACGTAGTAGATAGGTGTGGTTACATAAAAGGTTTTACTCATATCAAACTCCCAAAATGGTCTTGTGTCTATGGTTACAAACTGGTATCTGGATGTTTAGTTTATCAGTCGTGATCTGGTGCTGCTTTAACAGGATGTTGAAAAAGTCCCATCCTGGGCCTTTTCAACTCCGCAAGCCGAAAATGCGATTTCCGTCTTGCTCACAAAATCAAGGACTTAGAACCCAGCCCTCGATTTTGGTCGCCCGTCCATGGGCTCCACAGGCTGTTTTTCAACAGCCTGTTAAGCTGATCCCGGGAAGCGCAACGCTATCAGGTTTTGTTTTCTGTCGGTTTCGTTGGCCGGTTAGAACGTCGCCGTGGACGTCTGCGCCGCCGCTTGCTTTTTTCTTGACCGGAATCACTTTTTGCCCCGGTTTTTTTCTCTGCTGGTGCCACTTTGTTGTCGTCGCTTTGAGGTTTTGAACGCGGTTTCGATTTTGCTGCCTTGTTCTGCCGGGATGGATGTTGTTTTTTAGCTGGTTCTGCCGGTTTTTCCGATGTTCCTGCCGTTTTATTTGAGGCTCCCTCAAGCTCTTTTTGCACATCACTTATGTGCATCTGGCAACGTTCGCCGTTTCTGGAGAGGGTTAATTTTTGCGCCAGGATGTCCCGTGAAATAACCTCCGCTGTCCCCGTTTTCAATTGCAGTTTTTTGCCGCACTTTGGTAAGGTTTTTCTCATTTCGTCGTAAGTTTCGTATTCGTAAGCCAGGCAGCAGAGCAAGCGTCCGCACTGACCGGAAATTTTTGTTGGATTTAACGCCAGTCCTTGCGCTTTAGCCATCTTTACCGAAACCGGAACAAATTCACGCAAGTGACTACTGCAACAGAGTTCCCTGCCGCAAATTCCAATTCCTCCAACCTGTTTTGCTTCATCTCTGACCCCGATTTGTCGCATTTCAATTCGGGTCCGAAAATGTTGTGCCAGGTTGCGAACCAGTTCACGAAAATCGACTCGCCCATCGGCGGTGAAAAAGAAAATAATTTTTGAACCGTCGAACAGGTATTCAGCCCGGACCAGTTTCATCTCCAGATTGTGCTGTTTAACCTGTTTCTGGCAGAATTGCAGAGCATCCAGTTCCCGTTGGGAATTGCTCTGAGCCATTTGCAGGTCGTTTTCAGCTGCAATCCGCAGAATCGATTTTAGTTTTGGTGGAGCATTGTCCGGTGCGATTTCACGTGGTTCTCTGACAACGGTTCCGAGGGCGCGACCGCGCTCGGTTTCAACGATGACCTTATCTCCTGGCACCAGGGTAAAATCCAGAGCATCAAAGTCAAAGATTTTGCCTGCGGTGTGAAACGAGATGCTGACAATTTTAAGCTGTTTCATGTCGATATCTATCCTTATATCTGAATCCGCCGTTTACAGAAAAGGGCCCGATTTTATGTCAGGCGGCCGTTATCCGCATCAACATAACTTCCAGAGCCAGGCGGCGGTTGACGTTTCGTTGTAAATGAAAGCGGGCAGATTCCAGTGCTTTTAATTTTGTGAGTAAGCTGGCAGTCGTTGTTGAGTGTTTCTGGTGCTGTAAAATTTCCAGCAGATCCTGATTGACCAGCTCTTCCAGGGGGCGATTGTGTTTAAGCAAAAGTAAATCCCGGTAAAAGGACTGAAAAATATCTAAAATATCAAAGAGTGTTTCCTTCTCCGTTTCAAGTTCATCAGCAAAAGTGAAGGTTGGAATAGTACTGCCTGCTGACAGCGCTGACAAGGTTTGAATCAGTTTATGGCGTTTTTCCAGAAAAAGTTCTCGATTTGGCCCCAGTGCTTTCTTGAAACTGCCTTCTGACAGAGCTGCCAGGACTGTCGCTTCGGTATCACCTAAATCGAGTTTTTGCACCAGCAAGTTAGCCAGTTGCTGCTTTGGCAGACGCATAAAGGGGAGCCGCTGACAACGGGAACGAATTGTCGGCAGTAGCGTTTCGGGTTGACTTGTCAGCAGGATAATCATTGTCCCGGGTTGTGGCTCTTCCAAAGTTTTCAACAGAGCATTCGCGGCCCCGTTGGTCAAGTGTTCAGCTCCGTCAATCAGGCAGAACTTACCGTTGCCTTCCAGTGGTCGCAGAGAAAGTTCCTGCTGTAGTGCACGAATCTGTTCAATTTTTATGGCTGCGCCATCTGCGGTCAGAAAATGAATATCAGGGTGGTTATCGTTGTTGACCTTCAGGCAGGCAGGACATGTTTCGCAACCGGTGCCATTTTCACACAACCTGGCACGCACAAAGGCGAGCGCCATCATTTTCTTGCCAACACCATCGGGCCCTTCAAAAAGGTAGGCGTGGGCAAGGTGCTGGCTACTGAGAGCTCGGTGCAGAATGTTTTTTTGCTGTCTGTGCCCAATGAGGGTGTCGAAGGTCATGTTGCCTGCTGTGTTGCTTGAGTCATTTGTTGGCGATGTATTATTGCTGACTTGGTTTGTTGATGTTGCCGCTGTATTATAGGGAAACGAAAAGAGATGAATCAAGGTTAAACCTCAATTGGCGCAGCGATTCATTGTACTGCTGCACCGATTTGGTTATACTCCGCGCAGAATAGCTAACCCTGGAGGGATCGTGCAGAATCAACTTGGTAAACTGGAACAGAATATCGGCTATGTTTTTACCGATCGACAACTGTTGCTGCAGGCATTAACGCATAAATCTTTCAGCAATGAACAATCTGAATTTGTCCCTCACAACGAACGCCTGGAATTTCTTGGCGATGCGGTCCTCGAACTGGTTATCAGTGATTGGGTTTTCTGTCATTATCCTGATATCCCTGAAGGGGGCTTAACCCGGATTCGCGCCGAAGTTGTCAGTGAAAAAGGCTTGTCACGGATTGCACGACAGCTGCAAATTGGTTCGGTCATGCGCTTGGGAAAGGGGGAGCAACAAAGTGGTGGCAGTGATAAATCAAGTTTGCTTGCTGATGCTCTCGAAGCACTGCTTGGGGCTATTTATCGGGATAGTGGTTTTGTTGCGGTGGGTCCGGTTGTAGAGAGGGCTTTTCGTGCAGCTATTGAGGAATCGGCCATATTGCGTTACGGCAGCGATTATAAAACTTGCTTGCAGGAACGTTTGCAGGGGCATTATGGGATTCTCCCCGAGTATTTGTTAGCGCAGGTTTCTGGTCTCGATCATGAGCGGACTTTTACAATGGAAGTCTATTTTGACGGGAAATTGCTTGGCAAAGGGAGTGGTCGCAGCAAAAAAAGTTCTGAACAAAAAGCAGCTGCTGCGGCACTGGATCACCCCTTATTAAGAGAGATTTGAAGTCACTATGTCCAAAGATAATTTTACCTCTGGTTTTATTGCGATTATCGGTCGTCCCAATGTGGGTAAATCGACCTTGCTCAATCGTATCCTCGGGCAGAAAATTGCCATAACTTCCAATAAGCCACAGACAACCCGCAATCGTATCCTTGGTGTCCACAATTTCCCCGCTGGGCAGGCCCTGTTTGTTGATACACCGGGGATTCATAAGGCCAAGGGGAAATTGAATCGTTTTATGGTTGATCAGGCCATAGGTGCCTGTTCTGATGTTGACTTGATCTTGTTTCTGGTTGAAGCCGGTGACTCACCCGGTGGCGGGGATGAGTATATCCTTAAATTATTGGATAAATCTTCTGTGCCGGTTTTTTTGATCATCAACAAGATTGATCTGGTAAAGCCGCCCCAATTACTTAAATTGATTCAGCAATATAGCGAACGATTCAAGTTTGCCGAGGTGATTCCACTTTCTGCCAGGGATGGTGATGGAGTTCCGCAACTGTTACAGGGAATTGAACCTTATCTGCCAGAGGGCCCTCAGTATTATCCCGACGACATTCTCACCGATCAGCCCGAAAAGTTTATTGTTGCGGAGTTGGTGCGGGAAAAAATCATGCGTCGCACCAGCGAAGAAATCCCTTATGGGGTGGGTGTTCAGATTGAGGCATTTGAGGAAAAGCCAGAGAAGAATTTCGTTGTTATTCAGGCAATGATTCATGTTGAACGTGATAGCCACAAAAAAATTATTGTTGGTAAAGGTGGGAAGATGATTAAAACCATTGGTCAGGAAGCGCGAAAGGACATGGAGCGCTTACTTGGTTCCCGGGTATTTTTGGAGCTATTTGTCCGGGTTGACAAAGACTGGAGCCAGAACGAACGTATGTTGCGTGAACTCGGCTATAGCAAAAAATGATGACGTCGTAAAAAACGGCTCTGTAGTATGTGTCGCACTGATTCAGGATCACGACATGCTTATGTCTGTCTACTCCCTTAGAAAATCATTACCCCTTGTACTTTTTCGATAGTATCAAGAATAGCAAAGAAAGATTTGAGTCAATGATGAAGACCGTTGCCATAGTTGGCAGACCAAATGTTGGTAAATCGACATTATTCAATCGGTTACTGAGAAAGCGTAAAGCGATTGTTGAAGATTTTCCCGGAGTGACACGGGATCGACATTATGCCGAAGTGAACCGTTTTTTGCGTCCATTTCTGTTGATTGACACCGGTGGGTTTGAACCGGTCAGTGAAGATCGCTTGTTGATCCAGATGCGTGAGCAATCGCAATTGGCTGTTGAAGAAGCCGATATTATTTTTTTTCTGATGGATGTCAAAGATGGTTTGACACCGGCGGATACGGAGATTACCAGAACGTTGCGTCAGGTCGATAAGCCGGTGTTTTATCTGATCAATAAAGTTGATGGTGAAAAGCAGGAGTCTGAAACGATTGATTTTTATGCTCTGGGGATTGATAAGTTTTATCCCCTTTCTGCGGAGCATGGTCGTGGCATTAATGAACTGATTGATGATTTAGAAAAACTGTTGCCACCGGCACCCGAAGAATCGGATCCCGAAGCTGAAATTCGCATGGCGATTGTTGGACGCCCCAATGTCGGGAAATCTTCATTGGTCAACCGCTTGCTGGGTTATGAGCGGGTCGTTGCAAACCCGGTTTCTGGAACGACCCGCGACAGCATTGACACCTCTTTTGTTTATAATCAAAAACGTTTTGTCCTTATTGATACGGCCGGGATTCGACGCAAGGGGCGAATCAGCCAGTTGGTGGAAAAATACAGTGCCGTCACAGCGCTGAAAGCGATGGATCGGGCTCACGTTGTGCTGATGGTGATTGATGCCGAAGATGGTGTGACGGATCAGGATCTTGCTGTCGCCGGATATGCCTACGAAAAAGGGCGTGCTTTGATTCTGTTGGTTAATAAATGGGACTTGCCGGAGAAAGATGATCAAACCATGGGGAAATTTATTGCCGAGGTGCAACGGCGATTCAAATATCTCCCTTTTGCTCCACTGCTGTTTGTTTCAGCATTGACTGGTCAGCGGGTCAACAAAATTATGGCTAAAGTGGAGGAGGTTGCTGAAGAGTTTAATCGACGTATTCCAACGGCCAGGTTAAATCAGGGACTGGAGGAATTTGTCAGTAAGCATCCGCCATCGATGGTGGGAAATCAGCGAATCAAGTTTTACTACGCCGCTCAGGCTGCTGTGAGGCCGCCAACGTTTGTTTTATTTACCAATCGACCCGATAAAATCCATTTTTCTTATAAGCGCTATCTGGTGAATTGTTTTCGTGATAAATTCAATTTTGATCAAGTCCCGTTACGTGTAGAATTTAAAGGTCGCGGGAAGAAGGATATTTGAGCATTTGTTGATCAAATGGAATATCGATGTGATTTAAGATGGGAAAGTTTCAGTTATGGCACTCGAAGGCTATTTAGAGGACTTGGGGATACGCGATATCCTGCAGATACTCAGTCTCAGTAAGAAAACCGGGACACTGACACTTAAGGTTCCACAGGGAGAGGGATTGGTGTGTTTTGTCGAGGGGCAAGTGATTCGCGCTACCTCCAGTTTTTTTCCTGAAAGCCTCGGGCAGTTGCTGCGACGCAATAAAATTGTGACAGAAGATCAAGTCAATGAGGCTCTGAAGTGGCAGAAAAATCTGGGTCACCATCAGCCATTGGGACAAATTCTGATTGACAGGTTTCAGATTTCTTCAGCTGAAATCGAACAGGTCGTTGCACTCCAGATTGAAAAAATTGTTTTTAGTTTTTCGGTTCTATCCACCAAAAAAAGGTGGATGTGACATAGTTTGACACAGTCATATGGGAACATAGCTCCAAAAGGAGG
>LLYT01000076.1 GCA_002049545.1 Deltaproteobacteria bacterium tcs-42
TGAGCAAGACGGAAATCGCATTTTCGGCTTGCGGAGTTGAAAAGGCCCAGGATGGGACTTTTTCAACATCCTGCTAGAGGAAAGGGGCGTTTAGTGACGCCCGGAACTCCCCCCTGCACCCCACCCTCTCCCTCATGGCGAGGGAGGTTGCGATGCAGAAGGGGAGAGAATTAATTATCATTTAATCCGATAAAGCTTCAGGATCTGTTTTCGGCAACAAAAAATAAGCTAAAGCGGGGAGCAGCAGAATCGCCCCAAGCATATTGACCAGAAACATAAAGGTCAGCAGAATACCCATATCAGCCTGAAACTTGAGTGGAGAAAAAATCCAGGTCGCGACACCGATAGCCAGAGTCACTCCGGTAAAGACAACACCATTTCCGGTAATTGCAAGGGTATGCAGGTAGGCTTCCTGCAAGGTTTGCCCTTTTCTCAGATAGCTGCGCAAACGACTGAAGATATAGATACCGTAATCGACACCGACACCAACCCCGAGAGCAACAACCGGCAGGGTCGACACCTTCAAGCCAATCTGCAGAATACTCATCAACGCATAAGCCAGCAACGAAACCAGACCCAGAGGGAGAATCACACAAAGCACCGCCCTGAGCGAACGGAATTCATAGAAACAAAGGAGGGTAATCGCCCCGAAAACATAGAGCAGAATTGGAAACTGTGCAGCAGAAACCTCTTCATTGGTTGCCGCCATGACTCCGACATTGCCGGTTGCCAGCCTGAAGGTCACATCATCTCCGCCGTGCTGATCCCGGTAAGCCTTGACTTCGGAGATAATTTTATCAATGGTTTCGGCTTTGTGATCTTCAGTGAAAATCATCACCGGCATAACGCTGCAATCGGAGTTCAGCAAGCCGCTGCTGGTGGGGATATAACCAACCGCCTGGACCATGGTCGATTGATTGCGCGGCAGGACCTGCCATTTAAGACTCCCCTCATTCCAACCCGCATTGATCACTTTGGCAATTCCCGGCAAACCGATGATCGACTGAACCCCATCAACATTATTCATATGCCAGGAAAAACGATCAATGGCGGTCATAATATCGTAGTCAATGCACCCGTCCGGCTTGGTTTCAACAATCACCGTAATCAGATCGACACCAATAGAAAACTTCTCTGTGATGACTTTGCTATCCTGGTTATAGCGAGAATCTGTTCGCAGTTCAGGAACCCCACGGTGCATATCGCCAATCTTGACGTCGGAACCCTTCCAGAGACCAAAGCCAAGCAGGGCAATTGCAACAACAATAATAACCATTGCAGATTTCGGCTCTGCAGCCCGCTCAAAGAAGCTCCAGACCGGTTTCAAGAATTGCGTTTGCTGATCAACCCGGCGCTTGTAACGCCGCCCGGTTTTAACGTAGGACAAGAGGATTGGCAGCAGAATCAGATTGGTCAAGATGATAACGGCGACTCCCAGACTGGCGGTCACTGCCATCTCCTGAATGACCCTGATCTCGATCAAATGGATCGTAATAAAGCCAATGGTATCACTGGCCAAAGCGATGGAGCCGGGGATGAGAAGTTGCCGGAAACTTGCCTTGGCCGCTTCCAGGCGATCTGCACCCGCACGAACTTCAGCCGTATTGGCCGTTATCATCTGCACCGCATGACTGACACCGATGGCAAAAATCAGGAAGGGGACCAGCAGTCCCATCGGATCAATGCCATAACCGAGAACCGGTAACAATCCAAGCTGCCAGATCACCGCAGTGAGTGAACAGCAAAGGGGAATCAGGGTCAGAACCCACGAGCGGGTATAGGCAAATACCAACAGGGTGGTAATCACAAAGGCGATAAAGAAAAACAGGATGACACGTTTTGCACCATCGGCAATGTCGCCGATCACTTTTGCAAAGCCGATAATATGAACATCGATCTGGTCACTCTGATACTTATCCCGTATCTGCTCTTCAAGCAGATGTGACACCTTGATAAAATCGAGCTTTTCCCCGGTTTCCGGGTCGACTTCTAACAGCTGGGCACTGATTGCCGCACCGCTAAAATCATTGGCAACAAGACGTCCGAGAATCCCCGCCTTGAGAATATTTTTGCGAACAATTTCCAGACCTTCGGTCGTGTCTTCAAAATCGGCCGGAATGACGTTACCGCCAGCAATCCCGGCCTCGACAACTTCGGTAAATCGAACATTGGGAGTAAATAACGAACTGACCTGGGCACGATCGACCCCGGGGATGAAAAAGACATCAGCTGTCGCAGCTTCGAGGGTTGCAAAAAATTCAGGGGTGAAAATATCACCCTCCTTTGCCATCAAAGCAATCAGCACCCGATTGGCACCACCAAATTCCTTGCGGTGTTCAACATAGGTCTGCATATATTCATGCTTGAGGGGGAGCAACTTGCTGAATCCGGCATCAATACGCAGATTGGAAACAGAAAAGGCCATCAGCAGGGTTACCAGAATGAAAAAACCCAGAAAAATACGCCGGTTATTAAATATGAGCTTTTCAAGTCCCGATTTGAAGGAATTAACTTTCATGGTGATCTCGCAGGTACTTTCCCCTCTCTATGAGAGAGGGTGAGGGGGAAGTGCTATCATCCCTCACTTGTTATTTGTTATCGACCATTCCCCCTCATGGAGAAAGGTTGATGCACTCGCAAAAAAGTATTGGATGGCTAAGCAAAAATTTCGTCCTACAAGGCTTGGTGGTTTTTCAGGGGCGAAGGCCTACATCTTGTAGGTCGAGGTCCTGAAAAAACAGCATAACGCCGTAGGGCAGACTTTTTGCGACGCCATCAAGGTTGGGAGTAAATCCGTTTCTATTGGCCTGTGTTTCTCAGGGTCAATTTTGTCGCCCCGAAATTTCCAACCGCAACGATACTGCCATCAGCTGCTTGTAACAATTGACTGAAGCCTCTGCGATCTGGATCCTGCTGTAAAGTAAAACTGTGTCCATTGTCCTGACTGATCAAAACAGCTCCGGCCAGTCCGGTAATGACCAACGTTCCATCATCCAGCTGCAATCCACTGGTCAGGCTCGCATTAATTCCAGTTTTGACCGGGGTCCACTCCTCCCCACCGTTATCTGAGCGGAACAGGTGTCCACGCAGACCAAACAACAGCAAACTCTCCCCTTCCACAGGAAAGATACCAAAGAATGAGCCATGATAATCGGGATCCAGAAGAGTCCAGTTCTGCCCATCATCATCAGAACGATAAGCAAAGCCAGCCTCAGCAGCGATGAATAGTTGATCTCCAACTGCGATCATCTCATTGAGATGAAAATCATCCTCGCTAATCCAGCGTCCCTCCCAGCTATCACCAGCATCAAATGATTCCAGAAACTGGCCATAAGCACCGATGGCGTAACCATGGTTGGCATCCAGAAAAAAGATATCCAGAAGGGGGCTTTGGGCATCAATATTTTCGTAAACCTGCTCCCACGACTTGCCACCGTCACGGGTTCGTAAAATAACCTGGTCATGTCCGACAACCCAGCCATTTTGTGAATCGTTAAAATGAACTCCTGTCAAAGTTGCACGGATCGGTACAGACATCTGCTTCCAGCTATTGCCATTATCCACACTGATGAGAATATGTCCGCGCTCACCCACAGCGATCAGGTCATCGCCGATACGCTCGGCATCAAGCAATAGCGAGTGACTCGCGAGAGGAGCAATAACAGAGCTCTCTTTCCCGCTTGCAGGGGGCGAAAAACTCAAACAGGTCAACATGATTGCGGCTGTCAGCAGTGTCAAATGACGATTTTTGGTAACATAAATTTTCATATTCAGCCATTTTATCGATTTAAAGACATGAAAATGGCCGAGCCATTACCGACTCGGCCAGTAGGTGATAATAACGTATTCTGGTAACCTGAGCTAATCGTGCTAATACCAAGCACTCGTTTAAAGATCAATATCTGCAAATCCGGGACTTCCTCAGGTATTTGCGGTGCAAACCATCACAGTTTCGTGGTTCCTAATCTCTTGGGACAGCCCCGATGGAGCCGGGGACAGTCCCGAGATTAGCGAAAAGTGCTTGAACCAGACCAGCGGGGGCAGATCCCGTTTTTCTTCAGCTTAACCGATCTTTGCGCCGCCAATTAGCGACGACCGGCGCGACGCAATGCCCCTGGTGCATAATCTTTATCGGTACGCTCAATATCGAAATCGTACATTGATGATTCATTATCCAGACCCAGAGCCAGATAACGACCGGACTGCAGATCATAATGGGTTTCCAGGGTTGTCCAGAAGGTCGGAACTTCGTAGTAGTTAATCGAATGAGCTTCTGAAACACGCCACAGTTGATCGCGGTTATCGTAATTATCGGCAGCCATAATCTGCCAGGAGTCTTCGTCAATATAGAAAGTGCGCTTCTTGTACAGGTGACGTGATCCTTCGCGCAAGGTCGCTTCAATAACCCAGACACGATGCAATTCATAACGCAGATATTCAGGATTCACATGCAACGGAGTGAGGATATCCTTGTACTCGAGCTTGTCGCTGTGGAGCAGGTAGTTGTTGTACGGAACATACATCTCTTTTTTGCCGATCAGTTTCCAGTCATAGCGATCTGGAGCACCGTTGTACATATCGAACTGATCGGATGTCCGGAGGCTGTCAGCAGCGGTTCCAGGATTGTCGTAAGCGACGTTTGGAGCACGCCGGACGCGACGTTGTCCCGGATTGTAGACCCATGCCGCACGGGGTTCTTTGACCTGATTGAGGGTTTCGTGAACCAGCAGAACGTTACCGGCCAGACGTGCCGGAGCGGTGACCTCCTGCTTGAACAGCAGAATCCGGTTGTTCAATTGCTCTTCGGTCATCCCTTCCTGGGAATAGATCAAGCTGAACTCATCCTCAAATTCGACCAGGGTGTAGCTACCACCACGAGTCATCGGTGCCTGGGCAATTTTTCTGGCGGCGATATCGCCACGATAGCGGAGCATATGGTTCCAGAGAACTTCAATACCACTCTCGGGGATTGGAAAAGGAATCCCGTTAACCGTTCCGCTGACGCCATCACCACCATTGACCAGTTGGGCGGTTTGGGCAACCTTTTCGGTCATGTCGTAGATACGTTGCGGAGAAGATGCACTGCGATGGGTCGGGTAGACGTTCATCTTAAAGCTGTCGTAAGTTTTGAGCATCTCCTGATGACCCACTGTCAATTTATCCTTGTACTGCTCCATATTGGCGGCAGTAATAGTCACTTGAACCTTGTCAGCGGCATAAGGATCCGGGTGGTGCATCCCTTTTTCATATCCAGCAGGGGGAGCGGTGATACCACCGTCCCACGCCGGGATAGTTCCGTCAGAGTTACCAGATTTTTCAGCGCCGACAGGGGTCAAATCGTTGCCCAGCCGGGCAACATCAGCAGCACTGATAGCTGCAAAAGACTGTCCCGCCAAGCCCGCAATCAGCAGCATGGCAAATGTCCAGGTTAATGCATTTTTCAGCATAATACTAGCTCCCTATATTAATTAGAATGAATATTTGATGTTGAAGGCCAGGAAATCACGGTCATTGACCAGGTTGTAACGGCCAGCACCAAAATAATCGGTGTAGCTCAAGTCCGCAGTCCACTGGTTCAGATAATTGGCACCAAGCCCCAAAGTAACAGCCTTACGGTCTTCAATGAAGTTACCGCCAGGACCAGGAGTTGTTCCTGAAACATCATGTGCCCAGGCAATCCGAGGTGACAGGGTTACAGCACCAATGGCGTTGTTGTAGTCCAGCTTGGCAACCAGGCGATAGCCCCAGGATGTTGCATCGGCAAATGCGCCTGCTGGCTCTGCTTCAAAACCATCATGGGCAGCAAGAGGATAAGTTGAAATGTCGGAATGAAGCTCATTGCCTGAAACTGGTGTTGCAGGACCATTCAAACGCATTTCGTCTTTGCTTGGCATACCGTGTATATGCGTTATCCCAACTTCACCAAGCACAACAAACTTGCCGGCACCAAAAGTTGGCCCAAACACTTTGGTTGCCGTCATTTGTGCCTGAGTCACATCAAAACGATCATAACCCGCAATATACACAGAATCACCACCATTGGCCCAGATATCGGCAGGGGTAACTGTATCAAATTGAGAATAGGAAGGGCTTACATTGATATCGCTAGTGGGATCTCCGGTAGCACTCATAATTGCCAAAGGTTCCATCGTGGCTAAGAGCAGTTCTATATCATCTAGTTGCAATGGCACATCTTGGCGATAAGACACCTCGCCCTGTAGAGCGATGCCAGACTTTTGCAGCAGGGTATTAAAGCTGACGCCATAAAGCTTAATGTCTTCAGGGTATTCAATCTGGTAGGCTGCAGTTTTTGCGAAAGCATCTTTAACTGCAGCACTTACTGCATCTGATATAGCAGCTCCACCGTCCGCTACGCCACCACCTGTTGCTGCTGAAGCAAGTGCAATAATACCAGCTTGCGATTGGGTCATCCCGTTTGCCATGCCGACAACAACCCCCGCAGCGACATCACCACCAGCAGCAGCACCTACAACTGCCCCGTAGTTAGCAGGCGTAGCTATACTGCCTGCAGCTATCAGCCCATCGCCAGAACCTGTCTGAGAGCTAATTAGCGGCAACCGACTATGATAATTCATGAAATAGAAACCAAATTCAGTATCGTTCAAGCCAGGAGCGTAAACACGCATTGCAACTCCGTACTGACCATCATCGTCGGCATATACATCGGAAGCTCTAGGAACCCCTAAAAGAGTATTCTCTGCTGGCAGGTTGCCTTGATCAGGCACCTCCCCCCAACCCAACATAACCTTGTCACCACCTTCACCAACAAAATCGTTGGTGCTCCAGTATGATCCCGGTGGGTCAATAACGACTTCCTTCCACTCGTACTGGTAGAAAGCTTCAAAGGAAATATTGACAGTCGGGCTGATAGAAGCAGAAACCATCCCTACCGGCACCAAACCCTCTTTGAGCTCGGCACCAGCAACACGAAGCTTGCTGACGGCAAAGGGGTTGATAACGTTGATGCCGTTCTGGATAAAGGTACTTTCGCCCCAACTTAAAACCTGAGAACCAACCCGAACTTGTCCAGGCATAGTTCCCAGATCAAAATCCATGGAAACATAGGCATCAAGAAGCTCGGCATCTTTACCGACCAGATCAATGGCCTCATCTCTCAGTTCCGTTCTGGCGCGGTCACCATCGTGGTTTTCAAAATCATAAAATGCAGAACCACGAACAAAGAGCCCAAAATTCTTGTATTGAAGTGCCAATTCACTGGTCACTTTAGCGGTATTGTTAATCAGGTCGCCTTTGTCATAATTGAGGTTGCCATCATCAAAGTTTTGGGAATAAGCGGTACCTTCCCCGTTAGAAGTATCATCGTTGCCAAAAATAGCATTGTCTGGGTCTTCCATCCGCCAGGCAAGACCATAAGAAAGGGTCGAATCCAGACTTCCGCTCAGATCACCCGACTCAAACTGAAAAGCAAAAGCCGGCACAGCAAAGGTGGCAGCCAGCACCAGTGCCAGCAGGTTCAGGCAAGTACTTCTTGCACTTAATCCAGCAAACTTTCTCCTCATTCTGATCTTCATGTTTCCTCCTTGGAGCGTTTGATTTTATCAACACCATCAACAGACAATAGAAAAAACGGCAGTCCACATTCAAGCAGTTTAAATTTGCTATCCATTAAATCTGAATAACCGTTTGAAGAATTGCAGATTCCCTGTCAATACTAGCTCCGACTGACTTTGTTCGCAAGAATAAAAAAGTGTTCTGCCAGTTCAAGGTCAACAATTTTCGCCAATTTGAACCCCTTAACTCCGCGTATCACAGGAGCAAACGTGCTTTTTGAGGTCAAAGCACCGTCTTTGGACTTATTTATCGTACCTTTACGCAAAGGTCAATATAAATTTAAAACAATGTTAGTTTTTCTTAGAAAAACAGTTATGGCTGTCACGATATCAACATTTAGTATCCATCCGGGTTTCAGCTGAATGCTATCTATGCTATACAGAACAAGCACCAAGAATTGATTTACAATCCTTCCACCTGTTGCTTGCAAGGGAGTCAGAGACCACCATGAATCACACCAAATCAGAAGAATTATTCGCTAACGCCAAAACAATTATTCCCGGTGGAGTCAACAGCCCGGTGCGGGCATTTAAAGCCGCTGGCTGTAATCCGATTTTTGTCGAAAAAGCTTCCGGCAGTAAAATTTATGACGCCGATGGCAATGAATATATCGATTATGTCGGTTCCTATGGACCGCTGATTCTTGGCCACTGCCACCCAAAAGTGGTTGAAGCGATTCAGAAAACTGCGGCCAGTGGTGCTTCATTCGGAGCCCCGACCGCCCTCGAAACCGAACTGGCTGAGCTGGTCAATCAGGCCTATCCAAATATCGACAAAGTGCGGATGGTTTCCTCGGGAACTGAAGCCACGATGAGTGCCATTCGACTGGCACGCGGATATACCGGACGCGATAAAATCCTCAAGTTTGATGGTTGTTATCATGGCCATGCCGATTCTCTGCTGGTCAAAGCGGGGAGCGGGGCAGCAACCTTTGGTGTACCAACCTCTCCCGGAGTTCCCGCTGACTTTGCCAAATATACCCTGACCGCAACCTATAATGATCTGGCAGAAGTCAAAGAGATGGTCGCCGCCAACAAAGGTGAGATCGCCTGTATCATTCTTGAAGCGATTGCCGGAAACATGGGTTGTGTGCCACCGGTTGAAGGATTTCTCCAGGGGCTGCGTGACCTCTGCACCCGGGAAGGAATTCTCCTGATTATCGATGAAGTGATGACCGGCTTTCGAGTTGCCTACGGCGGCGCACAGGAACGTTACAACGTCCGTGGCGATCTGGTTTGTCTGGGAAAAATTATTGGTGGTGGCCTGCCAGTTGGTGCTTTCGGTGGCAAGCGTGAGATTATGCAATCTCTCTCTCCCGAAGGTGGCATTTACCAGGCGGGAACCCTCTCAGGCAATCCTCTCGCCATGAGTGCCGGAATTGCAACTTTGAAACTTCTCCAGGAAGAGGGATTTTACCCGCAGATTGAAGAAAAAAGTGCTTATCTGGAGAAAGGGCTGCAACAGGTTACGGCAAGCAGTTCAGTGGCAACCTGCTGGCAGCGGGTTGGCGGAATGTTCTGTACCTACTTCCAGGAGGGGCCGGTCAATAATTTTGCTGACGCGCTGGAAAGCGACACCGAAGCATTCGGGCGTTATTTCCGTAGCATGCTTGACCAGGGGATCAATCTGGCTCCGGCACAATTTGAAGCGGGCTTCATGAGCAGTGCCCATTCGCAGGACGATCTGGATAAAACGATTGCTGCAGTGGAGAAGGCTTTGGCTGCGGTTTGAGTTTGAATCGAAACATTTTTTAACGGAGAGACAGAGAGGAACGCAGAGAAAACTTAGAAACAAATTCTCTTGTTTTTAAACCTAACAAAGATTTTGTTTTTCTCAGCGCTCTTTCCACCTTTGCGTCTCTGCGTTAATGCCTTTGTTTTTGCCCAGATCATTATCGCCGCCGCTGTGCCAAATACTCTTTCACCGCTACATTATGCTCCTTGAGAGTTTTTGAAAACTTGTGGCCACCATCTCCAGTCGCAACAAAATAGAGATATTTTGTCTCTGCCGGGTTTACGGCGGATTCTAAAGCTGCCAGTCCGGGGCTGGCAATCGGGCCCGGTGGCAACCCCCGATTCAGGTAGGTGTTATAGGGAGTCGGAGTTTTCAGGTGTTTACGGGTGATGTTGCCATCAAAGTCCTTTATCCCATAGATAACAGTTGGATCGGTCTGCAGGGGAATATTACGCTTAAGGCGGTTGTGAAAAACGGATGAAATCAGCGGCATCTCTTCGACCAGACCGGTTTCCTTCTCAATGATTGACGCCAGAGTCAGCCATTGATGCAGATTCAAGCCCAGCCTCTCCGCTTTCTTCATCAATGTAGCATCAGTGTGGCTGCGGAGCGGCTTAACCATCATCTGCAATAGCGACTCTTCACCGATCCCAGGTGCAAACAGGTAGGTTTCCGGAAACAGATAACCCTCGAGGCTATCGGCATCAATATCGAGAGAGTGGATAAAGTCAGCATCGTATGCCAATTCTGACAACTTCTCCTTCTCTCCAAAACCCTTTTCCACGGTTCTGGCGATAATCTGTTGCAAGTTGAAACCTTCGGGAATCGTCAAACTGACCTTTTCAACATCACCCCGCACCAGGCGATCAAGAACTTCTCCGGGCGTGGCAGGATCGCTGAAACGATAACAACCCGCCTGGATCTGACCACCCTGTTGTTTCCAGCGTGCCAGCAATTTGACCGCCAACGCGCTGCGGACAACCCCGACATTTTGCAGATCAACAGCAACTTTATTCAGCCCGGTACCAGGCTGAATCTGAAGTCGAACCGGAGCGGGCAGCGTTTGCGGAACAAAAATATGGATATAAACAATAAGAGCTATGACCGGGGCGGCGAGGATCGCCAGAGAAATTATCCACAAAGTATATTTACGCATTGATTCAGAGTGTCGGCTCAGAGATTAAATCTATTTTCGGTGCCACTGCGCAGTCTTTCGATATTGGCTCTGTGTTTCCAGATAACCAATGCAGCAATAATCAACGTTGCACCAAACAGGGCAAAGGAACTCTCAAACAACAAAACCAGAAACGGAATTGTCGCTGCGGCTGAAATCGACGCCAGCGAGATATAACGCCACTTCCAGAGGATCAGCGCAAAAACAAGCAACACACAGAGGACCGACCATGGCGACAAAACCAGGAAAATTCCCAATGCCGTGGCAACCCCCTTCCCCCCCTTGAACCCGAGATAAACCGGATAACAGTGGCCGATAAATGCAGCCAGTGCGATCAGAGCGATACCATTAACCGACAGGTTGAAACCCAGTTGTGCAATCAACAGGGGGACAACCCCTTTCAAACAATCGCCAACCAGGGTGATTACCCCGAGTTTGCGCCCCGCCACCCGATAAACATTGGTCGCACCGATATTTCCACTACCAGCACTGCGGATATCTTCCCCACCGGCCAATCGGGTTAAAATAACTCCAGTCGGAATTGCGCCAATCAGATATGCGACAATAATCAGGAAAATGAGAGTCATGAATCTATGCCCTCTTCAAAGCAGATTTACGATATTCATTGATCGCTCCACGTAAGGCACTCGCAGCCAAATTTGAACAATGGTGCTTCTCTTCGGGCAACCCACCCAACGCACCAGCTATAGATTTTTCATCGATTTTCAAAGCCGCTTTGAGAGTTTTCCCCATGGCCATTTCACTGGCGATAGACGATGTTGCAATAGCAGCAGCACAGCCATAAATCTTATATTTAATATCGACAATCTTCTCCTTTTCGATTTTCAAGGACAAGAGCAGAGTATCGCCACAATCAGGGTCACCAACCTGGATAATCGCAGTGGGTTCCTCGATAACCCCGATATTGCGAGGGTTTTTGAAATGATCCATGACTTTTTCAGTGTACACAGTTTGTGTCCTTTTCATTGATATTTTAGTTTTGAACCCGACAACAACACAGTGTACAGCTGCTTAAAGGTTGAGGGCAAATGTAAAGTGCACGTAACTATTCACCGCCACTACCGATAAGGGCTTGTGGTACCCATGGAAAGGGCGTCTGTCGCCACGGACGGCGACAGTCGAACGGCCATGGACGGCGCAAAGTGGCCCTTGGAATGGGTACCTCAAGGCATTGCTGAACA
>LLYT01000077.1 GCA_002049545.1 Deltaproteobacteria bacterium tcs-42
GGAAGCAAAGCTCGAATACGTGGTGGCTACTATCGATGTCAAAGAACAAAGGTTGAAACTCTATCTGGACAAAGTTCAGATTGAAGAATTTGATTACAAAATTCGCTAAAATATTCGGTTGAGTTCACGATGTCCTGGCACTAAAAAGTGTCTACGATGTCGTGGCACTCAACATGTAACCAGTTATTTGCCCGATGAGAAATTACCACCACTTTATGGAAGCGGTGCGTTTCCGGTTAATTATCCGAACGAATATGATCGTCGTCTGGAGAAAACCGGCAGTGGAATCTGGCTGCATGGGACCGACAAGTCTCTTTATAGTCGTCCGCCACTCGACAGCGAAGGTTGTGTGGTCCTGACGAATCGGGAATTTGACCTGATTGGTCAATACATTGAGGTCGGGCGGACGCCGATTGTCATCAGTGAATCGGTTGATTGGGTGTCCAGTCGTGAATGGCTCGATCAGAACATCGAGGTCCAGGCGGCACTGGAAACCTGGCGTCAGAATTGGGAGCAAGCCGATCTGGAAGCATATCTGGAGATGTATTCAGAAGGCTTCTGGGCAAAGGATGATGATAAACAAAGTTGGGGGACGTATAAAAAACGGGTTTTTTCCGGGAAAACATTCCAGAAAATTGATCTTTCAGATATCTCGGTTTTGACCTATCCAGATACCGGGAAGAGTCAACCGATGGTTGTGGCTAACTTCACTCAGCATTACCGCTCAAATAACTATAATGGCGACATGCGCAAGCGGCTGTATATGGTGAAAGAACAGGGGGACTGGAAGGTTCTATATGAAGGGCGGCAGTGAGGCCCTTTTATTGGTTCAGTTTTGTCAGTAAGTCTGCCAGGTCGAGCTGGTATTTTTCCGCAACCTGCTGCACCGTTTCAAACAGGCTTTGACAGCAGATACACTCCCCGACCTGCTGGTCATAAGATCTGAAGATGGCTTCGGATTCTGGGAAGGTACTGACAATATCGAGTACCGTCATCTCTGCCGAAATTTGCTGATCTTGCATGTTCTGCTTCCTTTTACTCTATTCTAAAGACCCTTGCTGACCCTTGCTGACGTTTGCAGGATGGTCTCTGCTACGAATATCTAATCAAGACGAGATGTTTCCGGATTACGATTTTAACATAAAATCTGTCCTTTTATCGCCGTAAAATTCAACTCAATCATACCGCCTAACCCGGTGGGCAGGCTGTTCCAACCCGCGGAAAGACATTGACATTGGTGGGGTTATATGATCTTCTAGGTCGCTGTTTGACTTGCTTTGGACTGAATTGATGCAGCTGGCCGATTTTGATTTTTTGCTCCCCGACGAACTGATTGCGCAGGCTCCTGCCACACGGCGTGATGCCTCACGCTTATTGTGTCTGGACCGTCAACTTGCCACGGTCGAGTCAAGACAGTTTGCTGATATTCTCGAATATTTTCAGTCGGGCGATGTACTGGTTGTGAATGATACCCGGGTCATCCCTGCCCGCCTGCTCGGCCACAAGCCGACCGGTGGGAAGGTTGAGATTTTTCTGGTGCGTCCGTTTTCAGGGGAAACGCAATCAGAAGAGTGGCTCTGTCTGACAAAGAGTTCCAAATCGTTGCGGGTCGGGACAATTGTAGATTTCAGCCCCGATTTCTCTGCTGAAGTCCTGGAAGAAGTGGAATCACCCTATCGTCGGGTTCGCTTTCATTGTTCTGGCGATTTCATGCACAAGGTTGAAGATGTTGGCCACCTTCCGTTGCCCCCTTATATTAAACGTGAAGAGAGTCAGGACGATCATTCTCGTTATCAGACCGTTTTTGCACGTAAAAAAGGAGCCGTGGCAGCACCGACTGCCGGGTTACATTTTACTGAACAAATATTGCAGCAATTAACAGCTGCCGGAGTTGAAATATTAAGTTTGACTCTGCATGTTGGACTGGGAACTTTTCTTCCAGTGCGGGTTGATGATATCAGTCAGCATAAGATGCATTCTGAACTTTATTCGATCCCGGAAACAACGGCTAATGGGGTTAATTCAGCCCGTAAAGAAGGTCGACGGGTTTTTGCTCTGGGAACAACCAGTGCCAGGGCGCTTGAAACGGCAGCAACGGATGGTGACTTGTTGTTGGCGGGCTCCGGTGATAGTGAAATATTTATTTATCCGGGATATCGTTTTAAAATAGTTGATGCTCTGATTACCAATTTTCATCTGCCGAAATCGACATTACTGATGTTGGTTTCGGCGTTTGCCGGGCGTGATTACATTCTTTCCGCATATCAACAGGCGGTTGAAGAACGGTTTCGTTTTTTTAGTTATGGTGATTGCATGTTAATTTTATGATAACTGGTGGTCTCTTGATCTTTGTCATACGGATGTAGCAATGTCTGGTTTTAGATACGCTCTTTTACAACAGGACCCTGAGTTTCAGGCGCGTCGTGGCCGGATTTATACTCAGCGGGGTGAAATTGAAACCCCGACGTTTATGCCTGTTGGCACCCAGGGAACGGTCAAAGGGGTACTGCCGGAAACACTGCAGGAGATAGGCGCGCAGATCATTCTGGCTAATACCTATCACCTGTATTTGCGCCCTGGTCACAAATTGATTCAACAGCTTGGCGGTTTGCACAAATTTATGCACTGGGATCGTCCGATCCTGACCGATAGTGGCGGCTTTCAGGTTTTCAGTCTTGGAGATTTACGCAAGATCACTGAGGAAGGGGCTGCATTTCAGTCGCATGTCGATGGCAGTAAACACTTGTTGACCCCTGAATTGTCGGTGGAAATTCAGTTGGCTCTGGGATCAGACATCGTTATGGTTTTTGATGAATGTATTCCGCATCCGGCTGAACGGGCCTATGTCGTTGATTCGACCAATCGTTCTGCTCGTTGGGCGAAGCGGTGCCGTGCAGTTCTGCCAGAAGGTTCAGCAGCGGCTCTGTTTGGAATTGTCCAGGGGGGGATGGAGTTGGATCTGCGTCGGCAGAGTGTCGAGCAGTTACAAGAAATTGGTTTTGAAGGTTACGCTCTGGGTGGTTTGTCTGTTGGTGAAGAAACTTCATTGATGTACGACATGATGGAGTATACTCTGCCATTGTTGCCGGCTGATTGTCCCCGTTATGTGATGGGGGTCGGAACCCCGGAAAATTTATTGGAGGGGGTAGCACGCGGATGTGATATGTTTGACTGCGTTATGCCGACCCGCAACGCTCGTAATGGCGTATTGTTTACCAGTTTTGGCAAAATCGGCATCAAGCAGGCGCAGTATCGTGACGATGAACAGCCCCTTGATCCCGATTGCCAGTGTTATGTTTGCCGTAACTATAGCCGTGCTTATTTACGCCATCTTTACACCAGTAAAGAAATTCTTGCATCGGTACTTAACACGCACCACAATCTTTATTATTATCAGCAGCTGATGGCGGGTATCAGACAGGCTCTGGACAAGGGAAACTTTGCTGAATTCCGCAGAGAATTTTATAAAAAAAGAGAAATATTGAGAAGTTAGACTTTACAGATTAGATTAGTGATCTATCTGAAACACATTCAAGGAGGAAACACATGGTAGCGGAAGCTTTTGCAATGGCAGGTGGAACGGCAGCTCAGGGGCAAGGGGGGCAATATCAGGGAATTATCATGTTGGTGGCAATGTTTGCCATCTTCTATTTTTTACTGATTCGTCCACAGCAAAAACGGGCCAAACAACAAAAAGAATTAGTTGGTGGACTCAAAGCTGGTGACAACGTCGTTTCTGCCGGTGGTATTCATGGGAAAATCGTTTCAGTTGAAGAGACGACTGTGGTTCTTGAGATCGCAACCGGAGTCAAAATGAAGTTGAACCGCGCTTCAGTGACTGAGGTCCAGCAATAGTCAGCCATTTGATTTGCCCATAAATGCTTAGAGGGAGATACAACGCAAATGTCCAATAGTCTTAAATTCAGGAGTGTGCTGATTTTACTCTGCCTGCTTCTGGCGTTTTTTGCCATCGCTCCAACGCTGATGCGGGACAGCTTGCCACAGTGGTGGAACGATTCTTTCAGCCCGATTCAATTGGGGCTCGATTTGCAGGGTGGTATGCACCTGGTCCTTGGTGTTGGTGTCGACAAGGCGGTTGAGAGCCGCATTGATACCATTATCGACCAGTCTGAAACCGAACTACGCGAGAAAGATATTATTTTCAAGCGACTCGAACGACGTCAGGGGGATCGACTGGTCATTCTTGTCTATGATGACGAGGAAGGGGCTAAAGTTGATGCTCTGATGGCAGACAATTATCCATCTCTGGAAGCCGAAACATTCACCGGAGCCGGCGGTTATATTGAAAAACATTTCCGTTTAAGTGATCGCGAGATTGAAGAGATCAAGGATTACGCTGTTCGTCAGGCTCTGGAAACAATGCGCAACCGGATTGACCAGTTTGGTGTCAGTGAGCCAATATTGCAGCGGCAGAGTGGTAACCGTATTTTGATTCAGCTTCCTGGCGTCGAAGATCCGGAGCGGGCGATATCTCTGCTTGGCAAGACGGCACGGCTGGAATTCAAAATGGTTGATGAGACGGCCGATCTTCAGGATGCTGTTGCCGGTAAACTCTCACCGGGGACTCAGCTGCTTTATGAGCGGAGTGTCAACAAATCGACTGGCGCCGAGATCGAAACACCCCTGGTTGTGGTTGATAAAACTGTGCTGACCGGTGCTCTTTTGTCTGATGCCAATGTGCGGATTGATTCACGTTTTAACGAGCCTTATGTATCGATTGAGTTCAACGCAGTTGGTGCAAAACGTTTTGACCAGATCACCGCCGCAAATGTTGGTAAGCGGATGGCGATTGTTCTGGATGACACCGTCTACTCTGCCCCGGTTATCCGTGAGCGGATTGCTGGTGGTAGTGCCCAGATTTCCGGTTCCTTTACTTCCCAGGAAGCAACCGACCTGGCAATAATTCTGCGGGCTGGCTCACTTCCTGCTCCGGTTAAAATCATGGAAAATCGGACTGTTGGTCCGTCACTTGGACATGATTCTATCGCCAAGGGAATTAAGTCAATCTGGGTCGGCGCAGTGCTGGTTGTTCTGGCGATGGTTATTTATTACCAGTTGTCCGGTATCGTTGCGGTTATTGCTCTTTCCCTCAATATCCTGTTTATTTCCGCCATGTTGTCATTGTTCGGAGCAACTCTGACGCTCCCCGGCCTTGCCGGTATCGTTTTGACGATTGGTATGGCGGTCGATGCCAATGTGCTGATTTTTGAGCGGATTCGTGAAGAGGTTCGTCTCGGCAGGGCCCCTAAACTGGCTTTGGATTCGGGTTATAGCAAAGCCTTTATAACCATCATCGATGCGAATATGACAACCCTGTTGGCTGCGCTGGTGCTGTTTCAGTTTGGTACCGGCCCGGTTCGAGGTTTTGCAGTCACCTTGTCTATTGGCATCATTGCCTCTTTGTTTACCGCGATCTTTGTTTCGCGGGTTGTTTTTGATCTTTTCTTGAAGGGCCGTGAAGTCAAGCGGCTGAGTATATAAGGAGGCTGACGGCATGCAGCTGATCAAGCCGGATGTTAATATAGATTTTGTTGGTAAACGTAAAATTGCGTTGATTGTTTCTGTGGCGTTGATTCTGGTTGGTTTGGTCTCTCTGTTGTTTAACGGCGGACCAGATTATGGAATTGACTTTGCCGGCGGAACTCTGGTTCAGGTTCAATTTTCCCAGCCAACTGACGCAACGACGATAAAAAAATCGCTGGATGGACTCGACCTTGGTAGCCCGGTGGTGCAGAGCTTTGGCGACAATCAAAATGAATATTTGATTCGTGTTGAGCAGACATCAGATGAGTTAAAGGGACTTTCGATACAAATTCAGAATGCCCTTTGGCAAACCTACGAAAAGGGAGATGTCGATATTCGTCGAGTGGAAATGGTCGGACCACAGGTCGGAAAAGATCTTCGTAACAAGGGGATAAAGGCCCTTTTTTATGCCATGTTGGGGCTCCTTGTTTATATCTCCTGGCGGTTTGAATTTCGTTTTGCCGTCGGTGCGGTCATTGCCCTGGTTCACGATGTCCTGATTACGCTGGGGGCTTTCAGTCTGTTCGGTAAAGAGATTAATCTGCCGATTATCGCTGCATTTCTTGCGATTATTGGTTATTCGTTGAACGATACGATTATTGTTTATGATCGGATTCGCGAGAACACCGGTAAACACAACAAGAAATCTTTTTCATTTATTGTCAACCGCAGTATCAATGAAACTTTGTCCCGTACACTATTGACCTCCGGGACAACCTTACTGGTTGTTCTTGCTCTGTTTATTCTCGGAGGAGGGGTGATTCATAACTTCGCTTTTGCAATGCTGATTGGTGTGTTGGTTGGTACATACTCATCGATTTTTGTTGCCAGCCCGGTGTTGATTTTCTGGCAGCAGAAGATGGAAAAACGTTCCAAATGAGAACAAAAAGGTTGATCTCAGCATGAAAAAAGAGACAATCCTGTTTGTTGCTATTGCTCTGGCAGCCGGTATTTTGATCGGAGTGGTTGTTACCAATTTTCAAAAGGATTCTCCTGCGTCTGCTCCTGCTGCGGTTCCGGTATCGGCTCCGGTGGTTAATCAGCAACAGCAGACCACCCTGCTGGAAGATATTGTTGCCAGAGAACCGGAAAATTTCAATGCCTGGATCAGGCTGGGGCACAGCTTTTTTGATTCTGATCAGCCGATGAAAGCAATCGAAGCTTATGCCAGGGCCCTTGAACTGAACGGAAACGACCCTGATATCCTGACCGATCAGGGGGTGATGTATCGCCGGGTTGGGTGGTTTGACAAGGCGATCAACAATTTTGAAAAAGCGAACCATATTGATAAGAACCACCAGCAGAGCCTCTATAATTTAGGCATCGTTTACCGTTATGACCTTCAGAACTTTGACCAGGCAATTCTGGCCTGGGAACGGTTTATGGCTCTCAACCCTGCCAGTTCAGCAGCCGCTCGGGTTCAATCAGAGCTTGAGTTTATGCGCAAACGTGTGCAAACCCCTGAATAACCGCACTGAATATAAATGCAAAGGCCGGGCATATCGCTCCGGCCTTTGCTTCGCCAGCCCATGAGTTTTTGCGAAGGCATCAAGGTTGGTTTTCACCACGGAGATTCGGAGTCACCCGGGAAGAATCAAGATCATTGCCGGGTTAAAGCCATTAGATGATTTCCTTATGCTTTTCTCTGTGCCTCATTGACCCTGTGGTTAATGGCCCTGTCTATAGCGAAAGTGAAACCGCATATGAAGCCGGTCAGTTTGCGCAAGTGGAAACTACGTGGAGAGTCAGCGGATGCCGCTCAGATGACTCAGTTGGCGCAGAAGTTGGACATCCATCCCTTAACCGCTCAAGTTTTACTCTCGCGTGGGATTGCAACTGCGGAGCAAGGCTTCGAATTCCTTCATGCTAAATTATCGTCATTACCCGAACCAGATTTATTGCCCGACATGGCGGTTGCTTGCGTCCGGTTGGAGCAGGCATTAATCCGGGGCGAAAAAATTGCAGTTCATGGTGATTATGATGTCGATGGTATCACCGGTTGTACTCTGTTGGTGGAAACTTTACGGGCTTTGGGTGGCCTGGTTGAATACCATATCCCGCTGCGGATGAAGGAGGGTTATGGCCTCTCTGCTGACGCCCTTCGCCAGGCAAAAAATAGCGGATCTAGCCTGATTGTTTCGGTCGATTGTGGCGTTTCTGCACACGCCGAAGCTGCATTGGCAGCTGAGTTGGGGCTCGATCTGATTATTACCGATCACCATCAGCCCCCTGATGACCTTCCTCAGTGTCTGGCATTAGTCAATCCCCATCTGCCGAAAAATCGGTTTCCCTGGAAAGAGCTCTCCGGAGTCGGTGTCGCATTTTTTCTGCTGGCTGGATTACGTCGACGCTTACGGGAAAATAACTATTTTGCAAACCGGGATGAACCCGATTTGCGCCAGGGACTTGATCTGGTTGCCTTGGGGACGATCGCCGATATTGTCCCTTTGGGGGGAGTTAACCGAATCTTGGTTCGGAGTGGTTTGCAACGCCTCGAGGCCGGTACCCGGCCGGGAGTGGCTGCATTAAAGCGGGTTGCCGAGGTTAAACAGGTCAGTTGCGGTGTGGTTGGTTTTCGCTTGGCTCCTCGTCTGAATGCTGCGGGACGGCTCGAAGATGCTGCTTTGGGGGTCAAGTTGTTGCTTGGTGAAGATGAGCAAGATATTGATCCATTGGCCAGACTTCTCGATGATTTCAATCGCGAACGGCAGAACATTGAACAGCAGACTTTGAATGAGGCGATCTCGCTGGTCGAGGAGCAGAATCTCCCCAATCGTCGTAGTATTGTTCTGGCCAGCGATAATTGGCATGCCGGAGTGATCGGGATTGTCGCAAGTCGACTGGTTGAGCGTTATCACCGCCCAACTGTTTTGATCGCTCTGGAAGGTGGTCAGGGTAAAGGGTCAGCGCGTTCGATCAGCGGTTTCAATCTTTATGAGGCTATCAAGGCGAGCGCCGAACCATTGGCTGGTTTTGGTGGTCATGCCATGGCGGCTGGCCTTTCGCTCACCGAAGAAAATCTTGATCGTTTTATAGCTGCTTTTGAACAAGTCACAGGTGACAGACTTGCAGAAGAAGATCTGTTGCCGGTTTCACACCACGATGGTGAAGTTGCCATCTCCACATTCACTTTGCCGCTTCTCAGGGAACTGGAAACACTGAATCCTTATGGGGCCGGTAATCCTCAACCCGCTTTTGTCAGTTGTAACTGCCGGGTTTCCGCCCCCAGAATTCTGGGCGGAAAACATCTGAAATTTGACGTAGAACAAGATGGTTTTCGGGTTGGCTGCATAGCTTTCGGCCGGGCTGAGTGTTTTGATCAGTTGGACGGCGAAGTTGACTTGTTGTATCGTCCGGGGATCAATCAGTGGCGTGGTCACGAATCGATTCAATTGCAGGTTGTTGATATTCGCACTTCAAATTATGAGTCGGCATGACTGAACAATTAAGGATAAATCTCGAGAAGTTGGCGGCTAAAGAGGTCGGTACGGTCAGTTTTGCGGAGCCCCTTTCCTTTCATAACAGCTGGAAAATTGGTGGTTCGGCCGATTTGTTTATCGAACCGGATAACTCTGACCAGATCGCTGAAATCCTCCGTTTTGTCCTGGCAAATGACATTCCACTGGTCGTTATCGGACAAGGGACAAATCTCCTTTTTGACGATGCCGGGGTTCGTGGTGTCGTTCTGAAAATCGGTGAACGGATGGCTGATATTCAAATATCCGGTGGTTCGATAGTTGCCGGAGGAGGAACCTGGGTTCCGCAATTGTCGCGAATGTCCATGCAAGCGGGGTTGAGTGGACTGGAACATTGTATCGGGATTCCCGGAACCGTTGGTGGACTGGTGATGATGAATGGCGGTAGTCAAAGGAAGGGGATCGGTGAAAACGTTGTCAATGTCACGATTGTCTCCAGAGATGGCCATCTCAAGAAATTAACACAATCAGATTGTCGTTTTGCCTATCGGTATAGTTCGCTGCAGGGGACTGGCTGTGTAGTCGTTGCTGTTGAGTTGAATTGCCCTGCAGGCGACAGGAAAAATAATCGCCGCGAAATGGTTAATGATCTCAGATCCAGACGACAAAAATTTCCCCGCAAGCAGCCGAACTGCGGTTCGGTTTTTCTCAGTACCACAGAAATGCACACGACGCTTGGACCACCGGGGAAAATTATTGAGGATGCCGGATTGAAAGGTCTACAGGTCGGGCAGGCCGAAGTTTCACAGCAGCATTCTAATTTTATTGTCAATCTGGGCGGGGCATCATCGGCCGATGTCCTGACATTGATCAGACAGATCAGGGGGGAAATCAGGCAGATGCTGGGCTTTGAGCTTGACTGTGAAGTTCGTTATGTCAGCCCTCAAGGGGATATCACACCGGCCCATTTCAAGGCAGATGCCTTTGACCTGTCAGGAAAATAACGAATCCGGTTCAGTAAAATCAATGGTAACCGGCGACATACACGGCAGCTTGTCTCCCATCCTGAATCTGATCAGTCCGCCAACAGACCCGCTTCACGGGCAAGTTCCTCCCATCGTGGCAGGCTCCGTTCAATCATGTCAGCTTCAACACAATAGGCGATGCGGAAAAAACCCGGTGCGCCAAATCCCGAACCCGGTACCAGCAGGATGTGATATTTTTGTGCCATGCGGATAAATTCCATCTCGTCAGGCAATGGGGATTTGGGGAAGAGGTAGAATCCGCCACCCGGTTTAACCAATTCAAAACCGAGCTCGGTTAATTTATTGTAGAGCATATCACGTTTATGGCGGTACTCATTGATATCGACACTGGCCCGTTGCAGGTTTGTTACCAGTCGCTGCATCAACGCTGGCGCATTGACAAACCCAAGGACCCGATTGGAGAAAATGGCTCCCTGCATAAACAGATCAACTTCGGCCATTGCAGGGTTTGCTGCCAGATAGCCGATCCGGTCTCCCGGTAGAGCCAGATCCTTGGAGTGGGACGTGACAATAATTGAATTTTGGATGGAATTGAAAACACAGGGAACCGTTTCACCGAAACTGATTCGCGCATAGGGTTCATCGGAAATGGCAACGATGGTGGTTCCAAACTCCTGTTCTTTTTGTTGCAGCAGTTTCCCCAGGGCATTGAGGGTTGCCTCCGGATAAATAACCCCGGTCGGATTGTTGGGGGAATTGATAATGATGGCTTTGGTGCGTGAGTTGAGAGCATTCTCAATCGCATCCAGATCGGGTTGAAAATCATCCCTGGTAACAACTTCAACGGGGATTCCGTTTTGATTGTCGATGTAAAATTTATATTCAACAAAAAAGGGTGTGAGGATAATTACCTCGTCGCCGGGATTAAGCACGGTTTTCAAGACAACATTTAAGGCGGCACCGGCACCACAGGTCATGACGACCTGATTCAAGGTGACCGGCTGTCTGCAATTTTCAGCAATTACTTCAGCGACGGCAGCACGGGTTTCGTCATAACCGGCATTATTCATATAGCGATGCATCCCCGGTACGGGGGCTTCGGCGATCCTTCTCAGCTCCTGGTTCAATTCTGCCGGTGGCTCCGTAGTGGGGTTGCCGAGGGTGAAGTCAAAAACATTTTTATCTCCATATTGTTGCCGAAGGGCAGCCCCTTCTTCAAACATTTTGCGAATCCATGAAGAACCTTCTATTTGTCCTTTTATTTTAGTTGCAATGGGCATCAAGGTTTCCTTTTGTTGATTGAGTGGTTTTGAACGAAAGGTAGATTCTAGCTGTACCAAATCAGTGGGTCAAGCGGGTTTATCGGTTTGTGAAAGGTCATATTTGTGGCCGGGGAAACTTGATGTGAACGTTGCGGGCGACTCGCAGCCCGTTTCCCTCAGTGACGGTGACAGTCCGTCCCTGTGTAACCGTGAGAGACATAGGAGGCCAACATCAGGATTATCACTCCGGGTAGCACCTCCCCGTCGCACCCATCGAACGGGGTTGCCGGAGGTAAGTAACTCGCTACGTCGTGAGGCGGGCGGGAGAAG